>DASVPS010000231.1:0-17699 GCA_036389555.1 Pyrinomonadaceae bacterium | reverse complement strand
AAGTTTGTGCTCGATAGGGTCAACGGCGCATCTAACCCGGCAGTAGAATACTGCGCACGCCGCTTTTGTATGTCATATATTGATGTTGTGCGGTGCGCGCCTTTCAAAGGAAATGAATATGACCCGTTATCTTTGCGGACTTCTTGCCCTCTTTCTCGTCGGCGTGGCGCTCGCTTGCAACGCAGCCGTTGCCACGACGAATAGCGCTGCCGTCGTCATCCCTGATCCGGCGGTTGATGCGCCGCTCGCAAACGCTAAAGGCGAACAAACTGCCGTCCTCGCGGGCGGCTGTTTCTGGGGCGTCGAGGCCGTCTTCGAGCACGTCAAGGGAGTAACTAACGTCGTCTCCGGCTATTCCGGCGGAACTGCCAGAACGGCCGCCTACGACCTGGTGAGTTCGGGGCAGACCGGCCACGCCGAGGCGGTGCGCATCACTTACGACCCATCGCAGATCACTTATGGGCGGCTGCTCAAGATTTTCTTTTCCGTCGCACACGACCCGACGCAACTGAACCGGCAGGGGCCGGACGTTGGCAAGCATTACCGCTCCGCCATCTTCTACGCCGATGCGGAACAAAAGCGCATCGCCGAAGGCTACATCAATCAACTGAATGGGGCGAAAGCATTCCCCAGGCAGATCGTCACACAGGTCGCCGCGCTGAATGCTTTTTACCAGGCCGAGGATTACCATCAGGATTACGCCGCACATCATCCGACGCAACCCTACATCGTTTCCCACGATCTTCCGAAAGTGGAAAACCTGCGCAAGCATTTTCCCGATCTATACGTGGCGAGATCGCTGAAATAGCGTCAGTCCATGGCAGGAGCGCTTCCATCGGCAGGAGATGATGATGAATTGAAGACCGCTTGTCTTCAACTCATCACTCATCACTGCGCTAATCCCAGCGAGCGGGCTTCTTCGTCGGGCACATCTATAAACATGCGCAAGAGCGCGGTGGAGAAGGTCTTGCCCTGCGCGTCGGTCATCAGCGAGAGCGTGCCGCCGCCGCCGAGGGATTCGTGCAGCAGGAAGTTGAGCGCGCCGAGGTTCTCAAGCTCGAAGCGTTCCACCTCGCCCTTGCAGATGCCCTCGAAATGTTCTTTGACGCGCGCCGAGGTCACTTCGCGTACGAGCAGCGGATAGTAGTCTGCGCAGAGCGCGATGAGGCCGACGTTGGCCGTGTCGCCTTTGTCGCCCGAGCGCGCGTGCGCGAGTTTGATTAGTTGAACCTGCATGATCACACAAAACCCTTCTGTCGTTATTAAAGCCCCGCCAGCTTTTGGATCGCCTGCCAGTCGCGCTCTTCGCGGGTGGCCGGGTGCTCGATGAAGTAGTCCAGTTCCTGCGAACCGGCGTAGTGCGGATCGCCGCTAAGCACAGAGGCGTCTTCCCCGAATATGAACCACAAGTGGCGCAGTTCTTCTTTCGTCTGATTCGATGTACGCAGCTCCTCGACCGAATCGCGCACCCAACGCCGCGCAAATTCATTCGCCAACTCGACGGTCGGGAAACCTTCGATGACGAAATTCTTTTCCTCATCGTAGCTCATGTCAATGATGAGCACCTCGTAGCCCTGTTTCATCGAACAGGAAACCTCTATTCCATGTGCTGTTGCCCGCACAAAGCGAGCCAGTGGAAGCCTACGACGACGAGCGCGTGGTTGATCGAGCCGTCGCTAATGAGCCGCGGGATGTCCGCGAGCGGCACGAGCCGCACGACGGTGTGCTCGGTGCTTTCGATCAAGGGCTTTTGGCGCAAGCTCACATCGCGCGCGAGAAACGTGTGTATCCAGTTGTCGTGAAGCGCGGGGTTGGGTCTGACTTTGCCTAAGGAGACGACTTCGCGCGTGGCGGCATAGCCCGTCTCTTCCAGCATCTCGCGCACGGCGGCCTCTCGCGGCGACTCGCCCGCATCCACCATCCCGCCCGGAATTTCGAGCGTTACCTCTTGCGAGCCGTGCCGGTATTGTTCGATCATCACCACCTCTTCGTTTGCCGTCAGCGGAATGATGTTGATCCAGTCCGGCGCTTCGAGGACGAAGAAGTCGTGCGTGCTCCCCTTGTGCGGGCTGATGCTCACGTCGCGCCGCAGGCGGAAGACGCGGCAATCGGCGAGCATCTCGGAGCTTTGTCGCCGCCACGAAAGATCAGGCGCATGGTCGTCGCTCGTCGCGTCGTCGTGTGTGTCATCCGTGTCCGCGCTCACGCTTCCGTCACCTCGACGCGAGCTTCGATCTCCGTCTTCGGGATCAGCGCAGGCCAGTAGGCGACGATCTCTTCCACCTTCGGGCGACCGCCCGCGAAACCCGTCACGCCCGGCGGCCCCGTCAGGATGAGCGGCGCGATCTCTTTCGTGAAGCGTTCGACCGACGCGCGATCCGTCCCTCGCACGCCGACGCGCAGTTGCACCTCAGGCAGGTCGGCCGACGGCTCACCGGCGAGCCGCCCGTGCGTCGCGTTCGCGCCGACGAACTCGGTCAGAATTTGATCGAAGCGCAGGCCGAGGCGTTCGAGCCGCGCGCGCAGGATGCCGTCGGCCGCACGCGCCTTGGCATAGGCGTCAGGCCACGAATAGACGAGCGTGCCGACGGCCTTGTATCCCGCCGAATAACTGATCGAGACCTTGAGAAACTCCGTCGCCGGTCGCCCCTTGATGCCGTGGACGCGCACGCGGTTTGTCCCTGTGTCTTCGAGCCGGACAGAAGTGAAGTCGGCGACGCAGTCGGGCGTGATGTACTCGTGCGGGTCGCCCATCTCGTAAACGAGTTGTTCTTTGATGGAAGGGATCGAGACGATGCCGCCCGTGCCTTCGTGCTTCGTGACGACGAACGTGCCGTCGGGCGCGGCCTCGACGATGGGAAAGCCGACGCCCGCGAGGTCTGGGATCGACTGCCAATCGTACTGGCAGTTGCCGCCCGATGCCTGCGCGCCGCATTCGATGATATGACCCGCGATGGTTCCGGCCGAGAGTCTGTCCCAGTCGTCTGCGCGCCAGCCGAACTCGTGAATGATGGGCGCGAGCGTCAGCCCCGTGTCGGTCGCGCGTCCGGTGATGACCACCTGTGCGCCGCCGTTCAAAGCCTCGACCATCGGCCACGCGCCGAGATAGACGTTCGCGCTCTGAATGGCATCGCGCACTTTCGAGAGCGGTTCGCCGGTGTCCATGTTGCGCAGTTCCAACCCGCGCGCGAGAAACTCGTCGAGCCGCCCCATGATGTCGTCGCCCGTCACCGTGCCGATGCGCAGACGGCCGCCGAGACCGAGTTCGCGCGCCACGTCGCGGACGGCCTCGGCGCAGCCCACAGGGTTCACGCCGCCGGCGTTCGCCGTGACGCGGATGTTGCGCTCCACGCAGTCGGGTAAAATCTCGCGCATCAGCGGCACGAAGTCGCGCGCATAACCGGCGCGTGGGTCGCGCGCGCGCTGCTTCTGCATGATGGACATCGTGACTTCGGCCAGATAGTCGAGCATCAGGTAATCTATCTGCCCGCCCTTGACCTGACGCACGGGCGCGTCGAGCATGTCGCCCCAGAAGCCCTGCCCGCTCGCAATGCGAATCTTCTCTTTCATCTTATGCACAAAACCGGGAAATCGAATAAAGGGTTTGCGGCGAAAAGTAAAAAGGTAAAAGTGAAAGCAAGAAGCAGTTCTCGCCTTTTGCCTTTTACCTTTTTACTGTCGCCTGACTGTACACACACGGCGCGGCCGACGCTGCTGCTGCTACTACTACTGCGACCGGCCGTTGAACGTGAACTGGCGCGTCTCGCCGCGCACGCTCTGGATTCTCAGGCTGCGTCCCCTGTGCCACGCGCGCGTCGAGATGATGTTGGCGGGCAGCGTGTCGCCGAAGCGCATCGAGAGCGCGGTGTAGCCCGGCCAACTGCGCGCGCTGAGCGTGCCGTTCGCCGTGGCCGAACCGGCCGTGATCGTGAACGTGTTCGACGTGAGGGTCAAGGTCGCCTCGCCCGTCATGCCGCCCTCTGGATAATTGATCGTGCCGGTGTAGGTGCCGGACAGATCGGCCACGTCGCCGAACGTGCCCATGCCCGGGACGCTGCCGCCCTGTCCCCCGCCCGACACGTTCGTGTTCGTGTCCGGTGTGGATGTGTCGGCCGGCGCGTCCGTGGCACCCGTCGTGTCGGCGGACGTGTTGGCGTTGGTCACATCGGCGTTGCGACGCGCCCGGCGACGCGCACGACGGCGCGCGCGGCGACGCGCACGACGACGCCCCACGCTCGCGTTCGTGTTGCTATTGCCCTGCATCGTGGTCTCGCCGGTAGAGCCGCTGTTGGTGTTTTGCGCCGACGCGGGCAAATCCACGCCGACCAATACAATCGCGACGAACAGGACTAAGAGACAGATCATTTTACCCGTGATGTTTCTCTTCATAGTGATCTCACCCTCCGTTGGATTATCGCGTCGCACCTCTCAGGCCGACGGCTATGCGTTTTCGTAAGACGCCGGTGCGCGACCGGTTTCCTCCCCGCGCTCAACTTGATCGCCGTCTTTGACGGACGCCGGAAATTCGCCGTCGCAGAACTTGTTGATTAACGCCCGCGCGCGTAGCGCCGCGCTGGTCGCCGGCGCATCCCGCACGCTCCGGGGCGTTGCACAGGTCGCCCCCGTGCCCTCCCGGATGGTTCGCGCGGGGGATGAAAAACTATCCCGGTTAAGCTGCTAACTTTGCCCGTAGTTTCTCACAAGATGAAAACTGTTGCACGAAAAATCGTGCGCCGCATCCGAGCGTGTGGAACTCTTTTTCTTCAGACAAGCGTGGGCGGCAAGACGAAATGGCCGAGATGCGCCCCGTCGTAGTTCGCGCTCACACGCAAGGCCAACTCCAGCGCGTCTCGCGTCTGCTCCGGCGTGATGACCGCATCGACGAAGCCGCGAGCCGCCGCGTGTTTGGCGTCCAACTGCCGGTCGTAGTCTTCGCGCACGCGCGCCATCTCCGCTTTCAACGCCTCGTCAGGCTCCGTGCCCTCGCGCTTCAACTTGTCGAGTTGCGTGCCGAAGAGAGCCTGCACCGCCGAGTCGCCTTCCATCACGCCCATGCGCCCGGTCGGCCAACTGAAAATGAAATCGGGGTCGAAGCCCTGTCCCGCCATCGCGTAGTAGCCCGCGCCCGATGCGTGGTTGATCGTCAGCACGATCTTCGGCACGCTCGCCGTCGCCATCGCCTCGACGAAGCGCGCCCCCGCGCGGATGATGCCCGAATGTTCCGCCTCCGCGCCGACCATGAAGCCCGACACGTCCTGTATGAAGACGAGCGGCGTGCGATGGCGATTGCATACGTCTATGAAGTAAGCGACCTTCTCGGCCGACTCCGTGTAGATGATGCCGCCGAACTTCGGCTGGCCGCCGCCCGCCGCGCGAAACATGCCGCGACTGTTTGCGATGACGCCCACCTGTATGCCGCGTATGCGCGCGTGCCCCGTGATCATCTCGCGCGCATAGTCGGCCTGAAACTCGTCCCAGTGGCCGTCGTCTATGACGCATTGGAGGACGGCGCGAGCGTCGTAAGGCTGGCGATGATCTTCCGGGATGAGTTCGTAGAGTTCTTCGGCCGGGCGCGCGGCCTCCGCGCTCTCGGCGACGGAGAGCGAGCGCGATTGGCTCGCGGGAAGTTCGGCGACGAACTCTCTGATCTTCACGAGGCACTCTTCGTCGTTCGTGACACGGTAATGCGCGACGCCGGAAATCTCGTTGTGCGTGCGCGCGCCGCCGAGCGTCTCGTTGTCAATCGTCTGTCCGGTCGCGCCTTTGACGAGGTTCGCGCCGCCGAGTCCCATGAACGAAGTGCCCTCGACCATCACGATGATGTCGGAGAGCGCGGGCAGGTATGCGCCGCCCGCCACGCATGGCCCCATCACGGCCGAGATTTGCGGGACGTGCAGGTAGCGACGCATGATCGAGTTGTAATAGAAGATGCGCGCCGCGCCGTACTGTCCGGGGAAGACGCCGCCCTGATACGGCAGATTCACGCCCGCCGAATCCACCAGATAAATGATCGGCACGCGCGAGCGCATGGCGATCTCCTGCGCGCGCAGGATTTTCTTGATCGTCTCCGGCCACCACGAACCGGCCTTCACCGTCGCATCGTTGGCGACCACCACGCATTCGCGACCGCCGACGCGCCCCGTCGCCGTCACGACGCCCGCCGCCGGTGCGCCGCCCTTGTATTCATCGTAAGCGACGAGCAGGCCGATCTCCTGCGTGTAAGTGCCGGGGTCTAAGAGCAGCGCGAGCCGCTCGCGCGCGGTGAGTTTGCCCTGATTGTGCTGCCGCTCGATCTTATCGGGGCCGCCGCCGCGTTCAAGCTTGGCCGCGAGGCGTTCGTACTCCTCGACCAGTTCGCGCATGCGCGTGCGCTTGCCCGTAGCACCGGCGAAAGATAGTGGTTCTAACTTCATCTTGACACGCGGCCGCGCGAGCGTGCGCCCGACGATAGGCACAACCCTGCGGCGTTTATTCGTTGCTTAAATTTTATCGCCAAAGATGCCCCAACATAACATAGGAGCGCGACGCGAGACAACGCGCCTGTTATGCGGCGGCACAAGCGGAAAGGCGTGTGGCAAGGCGTGTGGCAAGGGCGGAGTTTTTGGTCTTACAGCGTCCCCAGGACATTTTTCAACAACGCGCTCACTTTGGCCTTCTTCGGCACGCCTTCGAGTATGGCGACACGCGCGCCCTGTCGTTCGATGACGACCATGCCCTCGTCCGTCGTGCGCCAGACGCGGCGCGTCCCCGTGGGGACGCTGGCGCGCGTGTCGGCGACCGCGCCCTGATAGCGACGCTCGGTGCGTTTGACGTAGGCGTCGAAGAACTCTGCGGCGTCTCCTTCGGTGTCCCATACAGTGAGCTGTGCGAGCAAGACCTGGCGCGTCGCGCGGTTTTCGTAAAGCGCGAAACGGTCGCCGCCCCAGCCTTCGACGGCCTTCTGCGACTCTTTCTCCGCGCGCAGGAATTCGTCGAGGATTTGGAAATAGCTCCACTCGCCGTTCACATCGTAGTCGAGCCGCGCCCAACCCTTGCCGAGTTGTCCGGCGATGTCGGGCAGGTTCACTTTGAGGGGCGCTTCGCGCGCGAAATATTTTTCGGCGTGCAGGATTTGTTCGGTCGATTGTGGCAAATTTTTGTAGGCCTCGGAGATGAGCGCCCAGCCGCCGCGCCGGTAAACGTGTGACGCCCATTCCATGCCCTGCTTGTAGGGAAACAGGAGCGAGTCGCGCAGGACGCGCGGCGCGTGCTCGATCTTTTCGGACGCGCCTGCGCCCGCGCTCATCGATTTCATCATCGCCGCGACGCGCTTCAAATCGCGCATCACGTAGAAGGTCATCAGGAGCGTCGCGTCGCCTTCGACGAGGGCGTGCGCGGCGAGTTCGGCGTCGGAGTCGCCTTTAGGCCAATCTTCGAAGCGGCGCAGGTTGAAGTGCTGATCCTGTAGCGCGTGCGTCAGTTCGTGCGCGATGACGGGTTGCTGGCCGTCGAGGTCTATCCAATCGGCGAGATAAAACTCCTGCGTCTTCGGGTCGTAGTAGCCGGCCACCTGCTCTGTGAGCAGTTCGATCATGAAAGAGCGCATCGCGAAATCGGCGGGCACGAGTCCCAGCTTCTTGAGCGCGAGTTCGCTCGCGCGCAGTTCGGCGGGCGTCGTCTGCTGGTCGAGGTTGCGCACCAGCATGCGCTCGATCTCGGCGCGCGACTGCGCCCCGCTCTTGACCGGGCGGAGCACTTCGAGTTGCCTGATCTCGCCCGTCTCTTTCAAGACTTCGGCCGTGGCCGAAGCCACGCTCGCGCTGCGCGGGTTGACGGCGGCCGCAGGCGGGATTTGCGGCGCGGCCACTTGCGCCGCAGAGTTCGACGCGCCCACCGGCAACAGACCCGCCGCTAACGCAAACACGACGAGCATGGCGAAACCCGCTCCTCGCCAGCCCGACTTATTTCTCTTTGACATCTCGAACCTTTCGCTTTTATAGTCCGCAGACACGCAGCTCATTTCAGTAGTGTAGATTGCTCTCCGGCGGAGGGCAATCAAGCGGGAGGCTTTTATGATGGCAGAAACGGCGATGGACGATCCTCTGTTCGACGTGTGGCACGAGACGACCCTGCGCGTGCGCTACGCGGAGACGGACAGGATGGGCGTCGTCTATCATGCCAACTACCTCGTCTGGTTTGAAATCGGTCGCACCGAGTTCTGCCGTGCGCGCGGCTTCGCCTACCGCGAAATGGAAGAAAACTCCGATGCCTTCCTCGTCGTTGCCGAAAGCTACTGCCGCTACAAAGCCCCTGCCTTCTACGACGACGAACTGATCGTGCGCACGCACATCACCGAACTGCGCCGCCGCTCCGTCCGCTTCGGCTACGAAATCCTGCGCGCCACGGACGGGTTGATCATCGCCGAAGGCGAGACCGGCCACGTCGTCACGGACGGCAACGGGCGCGTCAAATCAATGCCCGAACACTACCGCGACCTGCTCTCGGCCATCCCCGAAGAAGATATCCACACGTCGCAACTGCCGCAACGCATCGAACCCGTCCCCGGAAACAGCGCGCCCTGAAAAGCAGGGATGAGGGATGAGGGATGAGGGATGAAAAAAAGCGTGGCCGCTCAAGTTGAGCGGCCACGCTTTTCGGTTCGCACGCGCCGGCGGCTCGGCGCTTATGCGCGTTAAATACTTATCGCTTATGCGCTCTGATTACTTGACGCCGAACTTGCCGCTCATCAACGTCGTGCCCCAGTGGATTTTAACTTCGCCTTCGCCGTCCGCGTCCGTGAGGTTGATCGTCAACATCTCCGAGTCATCCGCTGCCTTCTCAAGTTTCAAAGGCAACTCGGCCACGTAACCCTCTTTCAGCGCGGGCGCGCCCCACACGCCGGTCTTCGGGTGGAAGGCGAGCGTCCAGGTATCGTCGCCCGTGCGGCGCACCCAGAGCGAATACTTACCGGCCTTCAGTTCCTTGCCGCCGACCAAGAGGTCTGCGTCGGTCGTGATCTCCGTCGCCTGATTCATCCCGACGCGCCAGACCGTGCCGACCGGGGCTTGCGCCAACAAGTCGCGGCCTTTCATGCTCGGGCGCCCGTAGTTGATGGAAATCTTTTTGCCTTTGACAGTCGTCGCGGCGTCGGCACGCGCGGGGGCGGCCTTTTGCGCCGGCGGCGTGGCGGCGTTCTGCGCGGGCGCGGTGGAGTTTTGCGCCTGCGACGCACAAGCGCAACAGAGCAATAACAGCAGCGGTAAAAGTGTGCGGGTCTTCATCTAAAATCCTCCATGACTAATTCGTTTCGTGTAGTGTCGGAAACTTTGCCGCCGTTCACAAACGGGGCGGCCGGTGAATGCCTGTGCGAGACAACGCTAAGGCATCAAGATTCGTGGGGCAGCGAGAGGCGCGAGATTTCGCGTGCGCGTCCGGTCTCGTCGTCTATGTCTATGACGGCGGCGCAGATGCGTACGTTGCCCGTCGAATGCTCTGCGCGCCGGTGCGTGACGGAGGTGAAGCGCGCGAGCACGTCGTCTTTGTCCATGCCGATGACGCCCGCGTAGCTGCCCGTCATGCCGATGTCCGAGAGAAAGGCCGTGCCTCCGGGCAGGATGCGCTCGTCGGCCGTCTGGACGTGCGTGTGCGTGCCGACAACGGCCGAGACGCGCCCGTCGAGAAACCACCCAATCGCACTCTTCTCCGAAGTCGCCTCGGCGTGCATGTCAACGAGCCGCACGCGCACGTCCTGCGGGATAGACTTCACCAACTCGTCCGCGACGCGAAAGGGATCGTCCGACGCGCCCATAAAGACGCGGCCGATCAAGTTGACGACGGCGACCCCGACGCCGCGCACCTCGCCGATCCACATCCCCGCGCCCGGCGTGCCCGGCGGATAGTTGGCGGGACGCAGCAATCGCCCGTTGCGTTCGATGTAGGGGATCACGTCGCGCTTGTCGAAGATGTGATTGCCGGAGGTCATCACGTCGATGCCTGCGGCGAACAGTTGATCGGCGAGCGTCGGGGTGATGGAGAAACCGCCCGCGACGTTTTCGGCGTTCATCACGGCGAGGTCGATGCGGTGCTGTTCGCGCAAGTCCTGTATGCGTTCCAATATCGCCACGCGCCCCGGCTTCGCCACCACGTCGCCGATCATCAACACTCTCATCGACACCCCGAAAAAAGTAAATCGTGAATCGTAAATCGTGAATAGACTAAAACATTTTCCGTCTATTTACGATTGGCGATTCACGATTTACGAAATAGATGGCGGAGGGACATCCGCGAAGCCGTTCCGAAGCCGTAATTGAACCTGCACTCAACAGGTGGGTGTCCTTTTTTGAGCCGCGGCCTTTGGCAGTTCCTTAACGATGAAGGAATGCACTGGCTATCAAAGCGGCGTCGGACTCCCTGATCAACGGCATTGGCTCAACATGGAAAATCGGTGACGAACCACGCAGAATAATTTCCCTCAGCCGAAGCGGATACTAACATAAAACGGACGCCGGATTGTCAAGTTTCAAGGGCTAAAAAGAGGCTCTCGAAACTTGACAATCCGGCGTCGGCTTTTTCTCAGGTTTCAGGTGAAGGAGATGTTGCTCTGGTTGGCGGTTTGCTGTTCGGCGACCGTGCGCGCTTTGAGCAAGCGGTCGAGCAGATCGGCGCATTCGCCGCTGCGCGCGGCCAGTTGCGAGTCGGCCTGTTCGTGGAGACGTTTAAGGCGGTGGAGTTCGTCGGCGATGTGGAGCGCGGCCAGGATAGCCACTTTGAGCGAATCAACCGTGAGCGTGCCCGAGGAGATTTCACGCATGCGGCGATCGACGAACTCTGCGAGTTGGGTCACATATTCGCTATCGCCGTCGGAGCGGATGTTGTAAATCTGGTTATAGATTTCCACGCGGATGGTGGGTGTACCGGGGGCATCGCCGGGGCTTTTGATGGCGCTCATAACTTACTTAGTCTCCGCCGGTCATTTCCTGACGGCTTCAGCCATCTCCGGGTCGAGCACGGCGACGGCATCGAGCATCGCTTCGACCTTCATGCGAATCATGTCGCGCTCGGACAGGAGACGCTCAACCTGAGATTCGAGCCGTTCCTTCTCGTCGAGCAGGTTGCCCAACTCGCGCCGCGTGGCGGCCACATCGCGTTCCAATGCTTCCTTCTCCTGACGCAGCGTCTTCGTCAGTTCGATGGTGCGGTAAATCTTATCCTCTAAGTGTGAAAACTTCTCCAGTCCGGTTAATCCGACCATCGCCTCTCCTTCACCATAAAACAGCAATTCAAAATTGCCGACCGATTATGCGACTTCGCGACTCCGAGCGCAAGAGGGAAAGAGCAGAGGCTAGAGATTAGAGGTTAGAGGTTAGTTGAAAACAGGAAATGCTTTTAACTGACCTCTAACCTCTAACCTCTGACCTCTGCTTTTAACGCTTCAACTGCGCGCCGAATTTCTCTTCCAGAGTGTTCACGATGCGGCCGTGCAGTTCGTCAACGTCCTCATCGCGCAGCGTCCGATCATCGGCGCGGTATTCGATTCTGAGCGTCACGGAGCGTTGGCCTTCGGGCACGCGCTCGCCCTCGTAGACATAGACGAGCGTGACCTGGCGCACGTGTTCGAGGTTCAACGCCAGCACGGCGTTCGACATCTCCGCGAAGGTGACGCGCCTCGGCGCGACGAGCGAGGCATCGCGCACGACCGAGGGGAAGCGCGCGAGCGGCGCATAGCGCACGCCCGTCTCGGCGGCGGCCAGCAGACTCGTGAAATCAACTTCTGCGACGTAAATCGGTTGCTTGAATTTATAGACGGCCGCCACATCGTCGGCCAAACGGCCGAGCGTGCCGACGGCGCGCCCTTCGATCAGAATTTGCGCCGCCTGCCCTTCGCGCAGATGGCGCGCGCTCGTCGGGTCGAACTCCGGCGCGGCGACGTTCGATGCAGCGAGCGCGGCTTCGAGCGCGCCTTTCAGATCGTAGAAATCGAGTTCGCGCGACGCGCCCGCGTGCCCCGCTTCGGTGGCAATGCCCGTTGCCACCAGCGCGCAGGCTTCTGTCTCGCGCGGTTGGCCGCCCGCCTCCGCATCGGCCGCGAAGATGCGCCCCATCTCGAAGAGGCGCACGTCGCGCGTGCCGTGGTTGAAATTGTGTCTGACGGATTCGAGCAGGCCGGCGAGCAGCGTCGGGCGCATGCGCGCCGCGCCTTCGATGATCGGGTTACTCAGCGTCACGAATCGCGACGACTCATCGGCGCGCCGGACGAATCCCGGCAGCACCTCGAACTGTTCATCGTGCGCCGTGTCAATGAAGCTGAACGTCAAAGCCTCGTCGAACCCGCAGGCGTTCAGGGCGCGTCGCGCGTTGCGCCTGCGCCCCTCGTGCGCGCGATATTCGCCTGCGACGTTTGAGGCGGGCAGCGTGTCCGAAACTTTGTCATAACCGAAATGACGCCCGACCTCTTCCACCAAATCTTCTTCGACACGGATGTCCGTGCGCCACGACGGGCTGACGAAACTCGCTTTCGTCTCAGGCTCTGCGCCCGTACTTTGCGCGCCCGCATCAGTGGCGGGTTGACCCGTGCCGTTCGTGCTCGCAGGCTCTATGCCGAGCGCGCCCAGTATGCGAAGCGACTCCTGCGGCGGCACGTCCAGACCTGTCAGTTCCCTGACGCGGGCGAAGCGCAGAGGAACGACGTGTGGCGCGAGGGGCTTCGGGTAAATGTCTATGGTGTCGGTCGTCGCCGTGCCCCCGGCCAGTTCCGTGATGAGCGCGGCGGCGCGTGCCTGCGCGCGCACTTGCCCCTCTGGGTCAACGCCGCGCTCGAAGCGATCCGACGCTTCGGTCTGTAAGCCCAGCGCGCGCGAAGTGCGCCGGACGGACGCGGGCGCGAAGTGCGCCGCCTCGATCAAAACGTCCTCGGTCGTGTCGGAGATTTCGGTCTCCGCGCCGCCCATCACGCCCGCGAGCGCGACGGCACGCGCGGCGTCGGCGATGACGAGCATCTCCGTGTCGAGTTCGCGCTCAACTCCGTCGAGCGTCGTGAGGCGTTCGCCTTCGCGCGCGCGGCGCACAATGAGGCGACGCCCTTCGAGTTTCCCCATGTCGAACGCATGAAGCGGCTGCCCCAGTTCGAGCATCACGTAGTTGGTGATGTCGGCGACGTTGTTGATCGAACGCTGCCCGATGGCCTGCAAACGCGCGACGAGCCACGCGGGCGACGGCGCGATGCGCACGCCGCGCACCACGCGCGCCGTGAAGCGCGGGCACAGGTCTGCGGCCTCGATCTCGACGGAGGTCAAACTTTCCGCCGTCCCCTCCTCGCGCGCCGCGCGCATCTCAGGCCAACGCACCGCGCCGCCCGCGAGCGTACACACCTCGCGCGCGACGCCCAGATGCGACAGCAGATCGGGGCGATTCGACAGCACGGCGATCTCCAACACGAAATCGTCGCCCGCCTCATGCACGGCTTCCACCTCAAGCCCCGCCATCGTCAAACGCTCGCGCAGTTCGCCCGCCGTCAGGCGTGCGCCCGTCAATTCGCGTAACCAGTTGTAGCTGATATTCATGATTCAAGTGACAGGTGACAGGTGACAGGTGACAGGATGAAGACAAGGTTTTGCATCTTGTCACCCGTCACCTGTCACCGTTAGTTAAACTGTTCGAGGAAGCGCACGTCGTTCTCGAAGAGGAGGCGGATGTCGTCGAGGCCGAAGTTCAGCATGCACATGCGGTCTATGCCGAAGCCGAAGGCGAACCCGGAGAACTCCTGCGGGTCGATGTTGACCGCACGCAGGACGTTCGGATGCACCATCCCGGAGCCGCCCAGTTCGATCCAGCCCGAACCTTTGCAGAGGCGACAGCCCGCGCCTTTGCACTTGAAGCAACTGAAATCGAACTCCGCGCTCGGCTCGGTGAACGGGAAGTAGGACGGGCGGAAGCGCGTGCGCGTCTGCGGCCCGTAGAGGCGGCGCAGGAATTCCGTGACCGTGCCTTTGAGGTGTCCCATCGTGATGCCGCGGTCGACGAGCAGCCCTTCGAGTTGGAAGAACATCGGGTTGTGCGTCGCGTCGGGCGTGTCGCGGCGGAAGACTTTGCCGGGCGCGATGACGCGCAGGGGCGGCGTGCGCCGCTGCATGGCGTGAATCTGCACGGTCGAAGTTTGCGAACGCAGGGCAAAGCCTTCCGTCGTGTAGAAAGTGTCCTGCGGGCTGCGCGCCGGGTGCGTCGGCGGGATGTTGAGCGCGTCGAAGTTGTAGAAGTCGGTCTCGATCTCAGGGCCGTCCTCGACGGTGTAGCCCATCGCGACGAAGATGTCCTCGATGCGCTGGCGAATGAGCGTGATCGGGTGCTGGTGGCCGCGCCGCGGGCGACGACCGGGCAGCGTCACGTCTATGCGCTCGCGTTCGACGCGCAGACGCGCCACGTAGTCTCCGAGCGAGCGCTCGACTTCTTCGAGGCTTGAGTTGATCAGAGCCTCTAACTGCTGCGCCTGTTGCCCGAAGGCGGCGCGCTCCTCCGGCGCGACGCGCCCGATCATCTTCTTGAGATTGGCGAGCGCGCTCTTCTTGCCCGTGTGGCGCGTGCGCAGTTCACCCACCTCTCGCAGGAGAGTTTCGGCATCGCTCGCTTTCAACTCTTCAATGCCGGCCGATGCATCCGCACCGCGAAAACGTGCGAAGCGTCCGAACTCTTGCTCGAACGCTTCGCGCACCGCTTCCATTTGCGGCTGTTCCCTGACTTCCGAACTCATTCAGAAACCCTCAATCTGGTGAATCGTGAATTGTAAATCGTGAATAGATTAAAACTGCTTTTATCTATTTACGATTTACGATTCACGATTGACGGCTTTTACGCCGCCTGCTGCTGTCCGTTGCTGATCGCGTTCTTGGCCTGTCCGGCCAGTTCCGTGAACGCCTCCGGCGAGTTGGCGGCGAGGTCGGCCAGCACCTTGCGGTCGAGTTCGATCCCGGCGACCTTCAGGCCATGCATGAACTGCGAATAGTTGAGACCGTTCAAGCGCGCCGCCGCGCCGATGCGCACGATCCACAGGCTGCGGAAGTCGCGCTTCTTCAGCTTGCGGCCGGTGTAGGCGAAATTCAGCGCGCGATCCACTGACTCGCTCGCCTGCCGGAAAAGTTTCGACTTCGTGCCGCGATAGCCCTTCGCTAATTTAAGTATCTTCTTGCGCCGCTCGGTGCGCTTATTTCCACGTTTTGCCCTCGGCATAACATTCTCCTCCTAAAAATCAGTGACAAGTGACAAGTGACGAGTGACGAGACAAAGCAACTTCTTCATTCATCCCTCATCCCTCATCCCTCATCCCTCTCCTAGCTTCTCCCGTAGGGCAGCATGTCTTTGAAGCGCTGCTCGTCGGCCTCGGACACGAGCGTGTCAATGTCGAGATGGCGTTTCCGTTTCTGCGTCTTGCTGGTCAGGATGTGGCGCGCGTGCGAGTGGCCGCGTTTGAACTTGCCGCTCGCGGTCGTGCGCACGCGCTTGGCCGCACCCTTGTGTGTTTTGAGTTTTGGCATAATGACTGCTCCTTGCTTGACTAAAAAATATCCTTATTGAGACGGCGCGTCGCCGCCGCCGTCACTCGTCTCCACCGCTATCGGCGGAGTCTGCGCGGCCGGTTTCGCGCCGCCGCCTTCGGGTTTCGCGCCGCCGCCGCCGCCGCTGGTCTTCTGCTTCTTCGGCGTGAAGATGAAAAACATCTGATTGCCTTCCATACGGGGGCGCGATTCGACCTCGCCGAACTCGGCCAGGTCTTTCTCCAGACGTTGCAACAACTCCGCGCCGAGTTCGCGGTGCGTGATCTCGCGGCCGCGGAAGAAGATCGTCGCTTTGACTTTATCGCCGTCCGTCAGCCAGTCGCGCGCGTGCTTCATCTTGAAGTTGTAGTCGTGGTCGTCCGTGCCCGGCCGGAATTTCACTTCCTTGACGGTGATCGTGACCTGCTTCTTCTTCGCCTCTTTCTGCTTCTTGCTGTTCTCATACTGGAACTTGCCGAAGTCGATGATGCGACAGACGGGCGGGTCGGCGGTGGCCGCCACCTCGACCAGATCGAGTCCCTTGTCGCGCGCCATGCGGATGGCGTCGCGCGTGTTCAAGATGCCGAGTTGCTCGCCATCGTCGCCGATGACGCGCACTTCGGGGACGCGAATCCGGTCGTTGATGCGCGCAGAGGGTGTCCGGCGTGTGTCAGGGCGCTGTCCGCGCCCGCGAAAACTTGGTGAGATTGCTCCACCTCCTCGGTTAGAAGTCTCAAGTGTCAGGTGTCAGGTTTCAAGTTGAAGCAATGCCGACCTGAAACCTGACGCCTGACACCTGAAGCTTATGTATTCGACAATGCGCGCGACTCGATGAGGGCGCGCGCCATCCGCTTGAAATCTTCCGTCGGCATCGAGCCGAGGTCGCCTTTTGCGCGCTCGCGCACGGCGACATTTCCCTGCTCCATCTCGCGGTCGCCGAGCACGAGCATGAACGGCACTTTCTGCAACTGCGCGTCGCGTATCTTCGCGCCGATCTTCTCGCTGCGCGTGTTCAACTCGACGCGCAAGCCCGCCTCGCGCAACTCGCGCGCGACCGACTCGGCATACTCATTGATGCGATCCGTGATCGGCAGCACCGCCACCTGCACGGGCGCGAGCCAGAGCGGGAATGCGCCCGCGTAGTGTTCGATCAACACGCCGAAGAAGCGTTCGATTGAACCGAAGAGCGCGCGATGCACCATCACGGGGCGGTGGCGCATGTTGTCTTCGCCGATATATTCAAGCTCGAAGCGTTCCGGCAAGTTGAAATCCCACTGCACCGTGCCGAGTTGCCAGAGCCGCCCGATGGCGTCCTCGATCTTGAGGTCGATCTTCGGCCCGTAGAAGGCCGCTTCGCCCTCCATGCGCTCGTAAGCAACACCGCGCGCGTTCAAAGCATCGGCGAGCGCGCTTTCGGCCTTCGCCCAGTCCTCTTCCGCGCCGAGATAATTCTTGTTCGTCTCGTCGCCCTTGACGGACAACTCGAACTTCACGCGCTCGAAGCCGAACGTGCGGAAGACTTCCTGCACGAAGTCCACGCAGTCGCCGATCTCCTGGCGCACCTGTTCGGGCGTGCAGAAGAGGTGCGCGTCGTCCACCGTGAATCCGCGCACGCGCATCAGTCCGTGCAGCGTGCCGGAGAGTTCCGCGCGATAGACCGTGCCCATCTCCGCGTAACGCTGCGGCAGGTCGCGGTAGGAGCGCGGCTGCGATTTATAGATGCCGATGTGGAACGGGCAGTTCATCGGCTTCAGGCGAAACTCCGTCTCTTCAAGCGTCGTCGGGGCGAACATCGAGTCGCCGTAGTTCTGATCGTGGCCGCTCACCCGCCAGAGTTCGCGCTTGGCGATGTGCGGCGTGTAGACGAAACTGTAGTTGCGCTTGATCAACTCGCCGTACAGATAATCTTCCATCTGCTTCCGAATCATCGCGCCCTTCGGATGCCAGAAGATGAGACCCTGCCCGTAGTTGTCCTGAATCGAAAACAGATCGAGTTCGCGCCCCAAGCGACGGTGATCGCGCCGCTCGGCCTCTTCGCGCTGCCGCTGCCACGCATCGAGTTCCTCCTGCGTGAAGAAGGCCGTGCCGTAGATGCGCTGCATCTGCTCGCGCTCGGCGTCGCCCATCCAGTACGCGCCGGAGAGCGCGAGCAGCTTGAAGGCTTTCAGCTTGTTCGTGTTCGGCACGTGCGGGCCG
>DASVPS010000230.1:0-7298 GCA_036389555.1 Pyrinomonadaceae bacterium | reverse complement strand
TGGTGCTGCCGGGCTGGTTGAAGCACCTGCGCGAAACCGTCGAAGGCGACGCTTCGATAGGCGCGGTCGGCTCGATGTTTCTTTACGAAGACGGGCGCGTGCAGGAAGCGGGCGCGGGCATCTGGCAAAACGGCGCGGCCTTTCATTACGGCTGGGGCGGCTCGCCCGACGACCGGCGTTACAACTTCGCGCGCGAGGTTGACTACTGCTCCGGCGCATCGCTCCTCGTCCGCCGCGAACTCTTCGAGCAACTCGGCGGCTTCGACCGCCGCTACGCCCCCGCCTACTACGAAGACGTGGACATCTGCTTCGGCGCGCGCTCGCTCGGCTACAAGGTCATTTATCAACCGATGTCACGCCTCATCCATTACGAGGGCGCGACGGCCGGGCATGACACCACCACCGGCTTCAAACGCTACCAGACGATCAACCGCGCGAAGTTCGCAGAGAAGTGGCGCGAAGTTTTGGAGCGCGAGAATTTGCCGGAAGACAAGTCGCACACTTACGAAGCTTCGAACCGCAAGCGCGCGCCGCTCGTCTTCGTCTTTGACGAACGCATCCCGACGCCCGACCGAGACGCGGGCAGCGCGCGCATGATGTTCATCCTCAAGTCGCTCGCGCGCACCTGCCGCCCCGTCTTCGTGCCGCTCAACCGGCCGCACGGCATAGAGTATGAGCGGCTTTTGTGGAAGGAAGGAATCGAGACGGCGAACATCGTGGAGTACGGGCGGCTGTTGCAAGAGAGAAAGTTTCAGGCCGCCATCCTCAGTCGCCCGCTCGTCGCCGACGGTCTCATCAATTCACTGCGCCAGATCAAGCCGTCGCTCAAGATCATCTTCGACATGGTGGACACTTATTTCATCCGCCTCGAACGCGAGCACCGCGTCACTCAGGATGAGCGCGCGGCCGAAGAGGCGCGCCGCTATCGCGAGATAGAACTGCGACTCGCGCGCGCGTGCAATCTCGTCTGGTGCGCTTCGCCCGAAGACAGGAAGGCCGTCGCACACGAAGCGCCCGAAGTCAGGATCGAAGTCGTCCCGACGATCCACCCGCTCCATCCGCGCGGCAAGAATTTTGTCGAGCGCGAGCACCTTCTGTTCCTCGGCAATCTCGCGCACCGCCCGAACGCAGATGCCGTGCATCACTTCATGCGCGACATTTTCCCCGTCGTCAAACGCGCGCTGCCCGGCGTCAAACTCTACATCGTCGGCGATAACGTGACGCCGGAGATCGCGGCCTACGCATCGGCGGACGCGGAGGTGCTCGGCTACGTGCCCGACATCGAACCGCTCTTTCGCAATTGTCGCGTGATGGTCGTGCCGCTGCGCTACGGCGCGGGCATCAAAGGCAAACTCGGCGAATCGCTCTCCTACGGTCTGCCCGTCGTCACCACTTCGACCGGCGCGGAAGGGTTCGGCTTAACCGACGGCGTCGAAGCGTTAATCGCGGACGAACCGGGGGAGTTCGCCGCGGCGGTCGTGCGCGCTTACCGTGAGGAAGACTTGTGGGAGCGACTGGCGGAACACGGCTACCGGCACATCGAAAAATATTTCACGCCCGAAGTAGTAGCCGAAGTCATCAACTCTTCGGTGTTGGAGTTGGGAGTAACGAAGGCTGCGACGCGGGCGGGCGC
The DNA here is from genome assembly GCA_036389555.1 of Pyrinomonadaceae bacterium. Classification (GTDB taxonomy): domain Bacteria; phylum Acidobacteriota; class Blastocatellia; order Pyrinomonadales; family Pyrinomonadaceae; genus JAIVJZ01. The sequence continues at coordinate 5,665 of DASVPS010000230.1, read as the reverse complement.
GGGCGTCGCCGAGACGAGCCGTTGAGAAGTTTGCTTACGAGCCTTTGAGAATTTTGCTTACGTGAAGCCGCGACTTCAAGGCTTATCCTGTATCCGTCACCTCGCGATTTTCATTCCGCATTCATCATTCCGCATTCATCATTTCTTTCTCACTCCGCGCACATCATCTCCGGTTCATCATTTCCTGTTCAAGCAGCGCATTGAGGATGCGGTCGGCGGCCTGACCATCCCAGAGCGGCGGGACGCTCTCGCGCGGGTGATCGAGTGCGTCGAAGGCGGCGGCGGAGATGGTCTCGGTGTTTGTGCCGACGAGACGGTTCGTGCCGTGCGTGATGGTGATGGGGCGTTCCGTGTTGTCGCGCAGGGTGAGACAGGGAATGTTGAGAGCCGTTGTCTCCTCCTGAATGCCGCCCGAATCCGTGAGCACGAGCCGCGCGCCGCTGAAGAGTCGCAGGAAATCCAGATAGCCGAGCGGTTCGATCAAACGCAGGCGCGGCGTGCTCATCCGCGTGCGCTCAAGCAAGCCGAACTCTTCCAATTTGCGCCGCGTGCGCGGGTGTGCGGGGAAGACGACGGGGAGGCGCTCGCCGATGCGTTCGAGCGCGGAGAGGATGCGCTCAAGCGGCTCGCGCGCGTCCACGTTCGACGGGCGGTGCAGCGTCACGACCGCGTAATCCGTTCCCTTCACACCCAACTCTTCGCGAATCCGCGAACGGCCGGCGCGCTCCATCTGCGCGTAGAGCGAATCGATCATCACGTTGCCGACGAAGCGTATGCGCGAGCGCGGGATGTTTTCGGCGAGCAGGTTTTCGTCAGCATCGGGCGAGGGCGTGAGCAGGAGGTCGGAGATTTGATCCGTGAGCAGGCGGTTGATCTCTTCGGGCATCGTGCGGTCGCGGCTGCGCAAGCCCGCCTCGACGTGTGCGACTCGCACCCCCAGCTTTGCGCAACAGAGCGCGCACGCCAGCGTGGAGTTCACGTCGCCGACGACCAAGACCCAATCGGGCTGTTCGCGTAAGACCACCGGCTCGAAGCGTTCGAGCGCGGCGGCCGTCTGCTCCGCGTGCGTGCCCGACCCGATGCCGAGATGCACGTCCGGCTCGGGCAATTCGAGGTCGCGAAAAAACGCATCGGACATCAGCGCGTCGTGGTGCTGCCCCGTATGCACGACGAGCGGCGCAAACTCCCTCGGTCGCCGCCGCATCGCTTCGACGATTGGCGCGACCTTCATGAAATTCGGGCGCGCGCCCACGACGTTGATGACTTTGAGCATAGTTTCAAGTTTCAGGTTTCAGGTTTCAGGTTTACATCTTCTCCTACTTGAAACCTGAAACCTGAAACTTGAAACTTTTAAAGCCGAATGATGCGCGCGCAACTGTTCTTGCGCAAATCGCCGTTAAGGGCGTTTCTGGTGTCTACGATGAGCGTGGAGTGCTGGCAGACGCGCTGATAGTCAACCGTGCTGTGATCGGTGACGATGACCACGCAGTCGGCGGCTTTGAGTTCGTCGTCGGAGAGCGCGACGGATTGCAGCGGCTCGCCGCTCCCATCGGTGTGGGCGTCGTCGAAGCGTATGCCGGAGACGTATTCGTCGTGATAGGTAACATCCGCGCCCTTCGCGCGCAGGCGGTCGATGATGGAGAGCGCGGGGCTTTCGCGCACGTCGTCAACGTCCTTCTTGTAGGCCACGCCGAGCAGCAGGATGCGCGAACCTTTGAGCGACTTGCGTTCGTCGTTCAGGGCGTCGGCGACGAGCGTGACGACGTGGTCGGGCATGCGCGAGTTGACTTCTTCGGCGAGGCCGATGAAACGCGAGTCGAAGCCGTGCTGGCGCGCTTTCCAGGAAAGATAGTGCGGGTCGAGCGGGATGCAGTGGCCGCCGATGCCGGGGCCGGGATAGAAGGGCATGAAGCCGAAGGGCTTCGTCGCCGCCGCGCGGATCACTTCCCATGTGTCTATGCCGAGGGCGTAGCAGAGGCGCGCCATCTCGTTCGCCATGCCGATGTTGACGGCGCGGAAGGTGTTCTCCAGAAGTTTCGCCGCCTCGGCCACGCGCGCAGACGTGACCGGATGCACGTTCGAGACGATCTGGCCGTAGAGCGCGGCGGCCACTTCCGTTGAATCATCCGTGCAGCCGCCGACGACTTTCGGGATGTTGTGCGTCTGAAACTGCGGGTTGCCGGGATCGACTCGTTCGGGCGAGAAGGCGAGCAGGAAATCCGCGTCGAGTTTCATGCCCCGTTCTTCGAGCATCGGCAGCAGCACTTCGTCGGTCGTGCCCGGATAGGTGGTTGATTCGAGGATGATCAGTTGGCCGCGCCGCTGGTATTTCTGAATCTCGCCGGCCGCGGCGAGGATGTAAGAGATGTCCGGCTCTTTGGTTTTGCGCAGAGGCGTCGGCACGCAGATGATGATCGCGTCGCACTTCGACAACTCTGCGAAGTTGGTCGTCGCGCGCAGCCGCCCGGCCTCGACCAACTCTTTGACGAGCGACGAGCGCACGTCGCCGATGTAAGACTCGCCGCGGTTGATCTGCGCGGCCTTCGCCTCGTCAACTTCAAAGCCCGTGGCCTGAAAGCCCTTGTGCGCGAACTCGGCCGAGAGCGGCAGTCCGACGTAGCCCAGACCGATCACGCCGACGTGCGCGCGCCGGCCGTCAATTAACTCTCTCAGTTCTTCTTTGATCATAGGAATTTGTTCGCGCCCCGATAGCTTGTCGTGTAGATAATGAAGTGTTTGATTTACTGAACGATGTGTCTGATTTACTAACCGTCAAGACTAGGTGAGCCGCGCGGCGACTGTCAAGCGCGTCGCAAGACTGGTGTACAATGTCGCGGGGGCGGAGGCGTTTGCCCGCCGAGCACGTGCTAAATCCGACATCCTCGAATCTCTCGACAACTATGAACATCTTACGTTTACCGATAGCCTCGCTCATGCTCTCGCTGGCGTTTATGTACGTGTATGCCGGGGCGAAGCTGCCGCAACAGCAGGTCGAAACCAAACCGAAGCCATGTAAGGAATCAGTGCCAGACGAGCCTCCGCCGGCAGACCCGGCGCTGGTTAAACCAAACCCGCTCACGCTGGTCGTTAGCATTGATCCCGAAGACCAAGTTACGCTGAACCTCGAACCCGCAGGCACCACCGAAGATACCAGACCGCTGGTTAAGCGTTTGAAGCGGATACTTGCCGAGCGCAAGCAGAATCGCGTGTATGAACCGGGAGCGGAGGCGGAGTTGAAGATCGCGAAGGCCGTTCTGATCTGCGCCCCGGAATCGACGCGATATGGCGCGTTGGTACGAGTGATTGATGCCATCAGGTCTGCGGGCGGCGATCCCATCGGCCTACAGGTAGAAGACATCAAATGAACACGGCGGCACGGGGCGGCTACACCCTTTGACGAAATCTGTCGAGATACTTCATCAACTCGCGCAGATAATCGAGGCTGTTCTGATAAGCGAAACTCGCGGCGAGGAACGCCGTGTTCCCAACCGCGACGACGCGCCCTTCTCTGGCGGCCTGCGACATCGGCGCGAGCAGTTCGGTCAACGTGTGGTCTGTGCTTTGACGCGCGAGCCGCGCGACCGCGCCGCAGCGCCCGGCTTTCACGCTCTCCGATATTGTCAACATCCGGCGAATGAACGGTTCCGCGCCGTCGCGCGTGCTGATGATCAGGGCGAGGAGGCGAATCTCGTCGAGCGTGAGAACGAGTTGATCCGGGTCGGGGTCGTCACGCAGGAGCGAAATCATGCGCGCCCTCGCCCGCGCCGCCCGCCGCTGCGTTTCGTTTGTCTCACTCATAACCGGCTCCCCGCTCATCTGAAAACTAAGAAGCTGAAAACTAAGAAGCTGTGTGACAATTAAACCTATTCTTGTCCCGCAGGGACAATTGAGAATAGCCCGGCACTTTAGTGCTGGGAGTCGTGAGCCTCTCTTTTGCCTGGAGTCCCGTAGGGACGATTGAATGTTCTCGACATATTCAATCGTCCCTACGGGACTCAAACATTATTCTTCAACTGCTCCCCAGCGATAAATCGCTGGGCTATTATCAACCGTCCCTGACGGGACTCGTTCAAACAGATTCTTTAGGCTGACAATAACCGCGCCGGTTTGCTATGTTATGCCTCTCGCACGATTCTGAACTTTTGACACGCCCACAACGACCGATGCGCCACGCCGCTACAGATCGCTCGTGATGAGTGCCGCATGGGAGTCCGGTCAGCATAAACTCCCGGCGCTCCGAAATTCGCTTTCAAGTTTAGAACATATTCATTCTAGCGGCAAGCTCGACAGCAGAAAGTTTGCTCCATCAGAAAGGGGAATCTGATGGGAATAGCTTCGAGCTTAAAGCCCGCGCGCCTTGCCGAAAAACTCGTTCAGATACGTGAGGCGTTAGGTCTGTCTCAGAATGAGATGATAAGTCGCTTGGGATTAAGCGACGAACTTATCCGCGAGGAACTTTCAGCCTTTGAACGTGGATTGCGCCAGCCACCTTTGGTCGTGTTATTGAGATATGCGCGTTGTGTCGGAATCTCGACGGATGTGTTGATTGACGATGAACTGGACTTGCCTACCAAGTTGTTGAAAGGGACGCCGCGCGAACTCATCAGCCGCACGCCCCGCACGAGTCGCAAGCGTTAGAATTTTCAATGACATGGGAAGAGCAGCGCGTGAGAGGCCAAAACGATTAGCCGAGAAGCTCCTGCAAATCCGTCTCGCTCTCGACCTATCGCAAGATGGGATGGTGGTGCGTCTTGGACTTGATGAAAAACTGTTTCGCAGTTCTGTCTCCGGTTACGAGCTGGGGACGCGCGAACCGTCTTTGCCTATCCTGTTAAAATATGCGCGTTGCGTTGGCATCTCGACGGATGTGCTCATTGACGATGAACTGGACTTACCCAAAAAATTGCTGAAAGGGTCTAATCGCGAAATCATAAGCCACACCAGAACGCCACGAACTAATCGCAAACGCTAAAGCTATTGTCTAATGTTGCGCCGATATGGGAAGTTCACCCCGCCCCAAGCCTAAACGACTGGCTGAGAAACTTCTGCAAATCCGGCTTGCCCTTGATCTGTCGCAAGACGGCATACTCGTTCGTTTGGGACTTGATGCAAAGCTTTTACGTACTGCTGTCTCAGGCTACGAGTTAGGGACACGCGAGCCACCGTTGCCTGTGCTGTTGAAGTATGCGCGTTGTGTGGGTATCTCAACGGATGTGTTAATTGATGACGAATTGAACCTTCCTGATAGATTACTGAAAGGAACACCGCCCGAAGTCATTAGATACAGACGCACGCCCCGAACGAACCGGAAGCGATAACCCTCTGGCCTCAGACAAGAAAGTTCACGCGCCCAAACTCGAACGCGGCCTCGGCCTGCGCGGCGGCGACGAGTTTTACTTCTCTTTGATGATCATCACGGAGTTAGTGTTCCCGTATTCGTCCTCTTCCGTTTCGGGATTGGAGGGATCGAGCAGCCAGTTGCCGTCGACGATGAATTTGTAGGTGTAGCGGTTCGGCGCGAGGTCTATGCGGCAGACCCACTCGTCGCCTTCGCGCGCGAAGAGCAACTGCGATTCGTTCCAGTTGTTGAACGAACCGGCGAGGACGACCACACGTGCGTCCGCGTAGCCCTTTAACCTGAAGGTCGTGTTCCCCTTGAGGCTCG
>DASVPS010000229.1:0-15908 GCA_036389555.1 Pyrinomonadaceae bacterium | reverse complement strand
GCCGGGGATGACCAGATTGTATGAGAGATTCTCGAAGGGCGGCTCCAGTTTCAGCGACCAGCGGGCGCAACTCTCACTCAGCAACGCGGGCAGCAGCAACAGCCATTGTCTACCTGCTTCACCGTGAACCCGCTCGACCGTCTGTCTCAAGCCATTTGCGATCATACTCTGGCATTCCTGGACTCCATTAACCGGCGCGTATCTTACAGACAAGGACGCCTGCCCCTTGCTAAAGACAGTTCAATAACACTAATCGAGTATTCGACCTTCCGACTCAAGCGCCACGGCTTGTTTACGGGACGCAAGAAGTCCCAGTGTGATCAATAGAGTCAGCAGGGCAGATGCCCACATATAAATTTTCGCTGCTGTCCCCCATTCCAACCATGCTTGAGCAAGCCCGAAGCTCCAGAGAATTAAAGAGGCCAGCCCGTTACTGACCACACCTACCGCTATGACGTATCGAACGTCCTTGCCTCTTTCATGTTCTCGACGACCGATCTCGTAGCATACCAACAATGCTAAATAGGCTGCCCCCAATAGGTGTATCCATATTCTGGGCTGCGGATCGGGGAAGCCCAACAGTCGAGCCACCTTTGAATTGAAGAAGAGCAAGGGTAAAGACCAGAAACACAAGGTGCAACCAATCTTAATCTTCAAAATGGTTTTTAGTTTCATACTGCTCACTATTTCATGAGGCTGGCCGCCGAGTTAAATCGTTTGGCCGGACTTAACAGGTGAAGTCCGAGATGAACGTGCCGCCGCGGCGAGGCGAGCGGCATATTACACCAAAAATTCCGGTACGTTTCGTCCTATTCCCCTTCTCCTTTTCCCTTCCTGCCTTGCTCACTCACGCACAAAAGTTTCGACCTTTAAATCCTGTCCGTCGGTGCTGACGGTGATCGTGCCGCTGCGCCCGGTTTGCAAAACTTGCGCGCCGACTGCGCGCCAGCGTGCGACGACGTTTCGGTCGGGATGGCCGAAGGGAGAGGCGAGGCCGACCGAGACGACGGCGACGTAGGGGCGGACGGCCGCGACGAAAGAGTCCGTTGAAGAAGTGCTTAGGTTTTTATAGAAGAAAAATTTGCTCAGTACGTATGTGTATGTATAACTTAGGAGTTGAAATGTGTATTGAGTAATTTTGATTTTGCTCAATACAGTACCCTTTATCACTTCCGTGTAAAGAACCGTCCGCACCCCGATTGTGCCTAATGGAGGAATAATATCTGAATCTCTATGCGTGCAACACTGGCTGGAATTGTGGAGGTCGGCGCGCTAGCTCGTTATAACTGAGCAAGGACTTCACGCTCTCGCTCCGGCGGTAGCATGCCGAGCCAGGAACTGATGATGGTGCCGTCCTTGTTCACCAGTATTAGCATCGGAGCCCTCAGTCTCAGTGCCCCGATGTTCACTTGCCTGACTTCGTCTACGGCTACGCTGAGCCTCTTGAGAGACTGCTGCCTTCGCTAACCTCCTGCGGCAGTGCGGCAGCGGTGCTGACATTCATGGCACGACACTCGTGCACCAGTTGCCGGTAGAAAGGAGCGTTTTCCGAACAAAACCGGCACCCCTCGCTCAACACCAAGATGAGCGTGCGGTCGCTACGGCTCAGATCAATCTCGCGTATCGGGAGTTTGTCCCCAGCGTGGAAGGTGATGATATTTCCTTTGCGAAGATAGGCGAGGCCGCCTTTGACAAGGAGGAAGCCTGCCCCCACCGCGATAGCGACGACGTAGGTGATGAGTTGGGATTTCTTGCTTGATGCTTTTGACAAGGTATGTCCCCTTGTGGCTAGGTGACTTTAAGTCCGCACTTTGATACCTCGTCAGTTGGCGGCGGTCTTCTTCGCCGTGATGCTAGGACACGCCTTTTTCTGAAGCTGTTCGGCCTTCCATTGAAAGACAGCGGCGGTCGCCACGACCCGCCGCAAAGGGTCTTTTAGCTCTTCAGCAACGGTGAGAACGCGCTGCTCGTTTTTCGAGGCGAGCTTCCTGAATATGCGGGCGTCAAAACCGATGCGCCCCTGAGTAGTATCGACGAAGCTCGCGTTGGCTGCCTTTACCACTTCTTCAAGAATTTCCAGTGCGAGCGATTCGTCAGCCGACCCCACGGCATCTGCTAGCGCGCCGAGGCTCAGCAGGACAGGATCGACTTCCTGGAGAGTTGGCGAAGCAGCTGCAGGCACCCCCGGTGGAGACTCGGACGTGGAAGTCTCTGACTGTTTTAACTGCTTTACAGCCTGATATGCCAGTCTACTTGCGCACACGCTATCCTTCTCCGCCATGCACTTCTTTATCATGACGGGGTAGACTTGCAAAATCGAGGTTGCACGTTTGAGCCCCATGCCAATCCCTTCCGCTTTCGCCGTATCGCCGCGGGCGGAGAGGGTAAGCGATTCTTTGACGTTCACCGCCTCGGTGAGTTGGTTTTTCCTTTGCCCGTCGGGAAGTTTTCGGAGCAACTCACGCGCCTTATCGAAGTCGCCGCTGCTGGCTGCGTTCAGTATAATTAAGTCGGTTGGCTGCCCATCTTTGAGTGCTTGCTTCGCCTGTTGCTCGTACCTCTCGCGGTAAATCTCATCTATGCTCGTCTGCGGCAGTGAGGCGTCCGCCCCCGGAGGTCGGCTGAGCTTCTCCAACTCCATGAAAGCCCCAGTCATTTCCGGCGCATACTGCTTGAGCGGCATCCATGCCGACAGCAGGAATAGCCTAACCGACCGCAGACTCGCCGGGTCGCCCTGCGCTATACGACTAAGGCTTTCGATAACGTAACTGACGTATGCCTTCATTACGGCGGGGCCAGGTGGTGGCGCTTTATCGCCGGTGTCGGAAGGGCCGAAGATGAGCCTTCCGAGGATGAAATATGATCTCACCAGACTCTGGTCGGAGCGTGAGAGCGGGAAGGCGCGCAGGCGTTCAATATACTTAATGGTGAGGTCATCCGCCAGCGCGCGGTCGTGGGCAGCCAACGCGAGGATAACGTTGACGGATGTGATCTGAGTCGGGTCTGTGTCGATTGCATTGGCTACGTAGCCGCCAGCGGCTTTCTTGTCGCCGCGATTCAGCGCATCGGCGGCGAGGTCTGCATACATTTTCTGTTCGACGTATCGCCCTACTTTCGCGGCCCCGCGCTTGATCAATTCACCGGCGAAAGTCTCATCCCGGGCGGCGACGGCGAGCACACGTCTACGCGCGTCATCGCGTGCGCGTTCGGCGGCGTTCGTCATCGGCGGCGGGGCGCCGATCGGGCGTGCGCCTTCCTGATCATTATCGCGCGGCAGCGTCAGTTCGTACGCCTCTGTGAGCAGTTGCCTTGCCCAACTCTCATCGAGCGACCATGCAGCGTCTGCAATCTCCGTCTTAGCTAATGCCGCAGCGAGAGGATGGTCGAGCTTCGCGGCTTTCGTTTCAAGGAGTTGCAACTGAGAGAGCAACACCCCGCGTTCGGCAGCTATTGCGTCTGCATCGACGGCCAGAGAGGAACGGTCAGATTGCGCCCGGGTATCAGGGATGAAGGAAAGATGTATTAAGAGCGTGAACAGAATGAGTCGCTTCATTGTAATTACATACTCCGGGCACAACCCTTGCGCATAGGCTTGAAGGTTGGGCAGAGGCACACCTTTAATTGTTACTGAGTCGAGAGTCTCGCTACGTGTGCAAACGTCTTATACAAAGATTCGCTGCCCGGGGGAATCGCTCTCGTCACACCCGACAGGGCATGCCTCGTAACCTATCACGCGAGAGAGCTTTCGTCCGGGCAGCGGATCTTTGTCAAAAGGGGATTAAACCACTACATCGCCGCAGGCGAGGTCGGCGAGGAATTGCCACGTGCCGCCGTGCTTGTAGTCGCAGATGCCGCCCTCGCACGACCAGAAGAAGTTCCCCGCGGAACCCCCGCAGCTAAGGGTCAGGCCGCCGCCTACATTAGGTCGAAGACCTTTCGCTGGCTGCGACAGAGGTGGGGAAGGCAGATGCGGCAAACGCCAGGATGGCGACGAAGATATGTTTCTTGGAACGAAGTTTGATGCTTTTCAACATGGTGAGTAGACTCCTTATGGAACAGGATGAGGGTGAGAGTTGTACCGCTGCGCTGGCGAAGGTAGAGGAAACAGCGGCGTGCTTGTAACAAGTATGCCTAGTGGGCTAGGCGCGGGTTTTCCGTGTCAGGCCGCGCATCATATATTCCGCAGATGTGACTGTCAATTGAATTTTCGACCTTGTGTTATTAACACCTCTCACACATCACTGCTCTATAAAAGTTCTGACCACCAGGTCTTCGCCGTCGGTCGAGACGGTGATGGTGCCGCGCTCACCGGTGGTTAAGACTTGGGCACCGTGCGCCCGGAGGCGTTCGAGGACTTCAGGGTGCGGGTGACCGAAGGGCGAGGCGAGGCCGACCGAGACGACGGCGAGGGAGGGGCGGACGGCCGCGACGAAAGATTCCGTCGAAGAAGTGCGGCTGCCGTGGTGTGCGACTTTCACCACATCGCTGTGCAGGTCGTCGCACGCCGCGACGAGCGCGGCCTCTGCATCGCGTTCGATGTCGCCCGTCAAGAGGAAGACGCGCGAGCCGTAGCGCACGCGGAGCACCAGCGAATCGTTGTTCTCCGATAGCGTCTCGGTCGCTTCGCCTGCGCGCGGCGGCCATAGCACGTCCACGGTCGCGGCGCCGAACTTGAGCCGGTCGCCCCGCCCGATTAGTTCGACCGGCACGCGCTCGACCCGGAGCGTCTCCGCGAGGCGCGCAGACTCCGCCGCGCCTTCGTCGGCGCGAGCCAAGAATGCGGCGCGCACTCTGAAGTTGCGCGCGATGTCGTTCAGGCCGTTCGAGTGATCGGCGTGCGCGTGGGTTGCCAGAATGTAATCGACGCGCGCCATGCCGCGCCACCACAGGTACTCCGACACGACTGCTTCGCCGATGCCGCGTGTGTCGCGTTCAAACCGCGCTGCCGTCTCACCTTCAACTTCGCCCGCAGCCGTCCTGAAATTCGCGCGGCCACCCGCATCAACTAACAACGTCGCGCCGTTCGGGAACGTCAGGAGGGCTGCGTCGCCCTGTCCCACGTCGAGCAGGTCGAGGCGCAGTCTTCCGTCGGGTCGTCCTGCGCTCTGCGGGTGCAGCACGATGAGCGCGAAGCAGACACACGCGCCCGCCCAGGCGATGCGCCGCGTCCATCGTCGTCGCCGTCCGCGTCCGGCTTCTCCCACGGTAGACGCCTCCGTTCGCAAAGGTTGCCAGCGCGCGAGAGCGGCGAGCAGGACGGCGAGCGGGACGTAGTACAAAACGTAAATCACGGCGGCGCGTCCAGTGTATTCCGGCAGCCTGAGCGAGGCCACGCCCGCGCGCGCAAACGGGTCTACGCTGTGCGTCATCAGCCAGTTCATACGCTCGACGAGCCACACGAGCGGCCACGCCGCGCTCGCGCTGACGGAAGCGAGCAACATCGCCGCCAGCGCGCCGAGCGAGGAGGCCGCCATCAACATGCCGACGAAGATGTTCAGCAGCACCGACACGAGCGACACGCGATGAAAGTAGACGACGAACAGAGGCAGCAGCAGCAACTGCACGCTCCCGGAGACGACCATCGCGCAGAAGGCGTAGCGCGCCAAAGCCTGCACGTGCCAACGCTCCAACCTGACGGCCGCGCCCGTCTTGAAGAGGAGATAGCTGTAGACGTTTCGCGCCAACTCGCGCCGCCACGCGCGCTCGCTCCAGAACAGTGTCTCGCCGAGCGTGCGAAACCAGCGCGGGCATGCGGGCGGGCGCGGCGTGGCGCGCGTCGGGTGCCACGTGCCGACCGCGCGCAGGCGTTCGATGAGCGGCCAGCCGAGGGCGACGATGCCGAACACCGACAGAAACGTCAGTTGAAACGACGGGTCGAAAAGTTCCGCAGGACGCCACGCGAGCAGCACGAGCGCCGCGCCGCCGAGCGCATTCAGGGTCGCTCCGCGCCGCCCCAGGACGGGCGCGAGCGCAACCACGGTGAACATCAACGCCGCGCGCACGACCGACGATTCCGCGCCGACCGCCAACGTGTAAAGCCACAACACGATGCACGGCACGGCAAACTGCAGGGCGCGACGCCCCGTCAAGCGCCGCATCAGAAGCAGCACGACGCCGCCGATGAAGCTGATATGCAGGCCGCTGATCACGAGCACGTGAAACGTGCCGCCCATGCGAAAACGTTCTGCGCTCGCGCGCGACAGACCGTAGCGATTCCCCAACAGCGCGGCCTGCAACACGCCCGCCGTCTCCGCCGAAAAAAGTTGCGACATGCGCGCGCGCAAATTCTCGCGCCACGCTTCGAGCCACACGAGCGGCAGCGCGACGCGCTCGTCGTCCAGTCTTTCCACAAGCAGCGGACTCTTGATTGCGCCCCGCGCGTCCAGCCCGCGCCGCTCCAGAAATTCCTTCAACGAACTGCCGCCCGGATTACGAAACTCCTCTGCGCGTTCGAGCGCGACGAGCACGCGCACGCGCGCCCCGCGCCGCAACTCCAACTCCTCATACCTGCCGCGCGCCCCTCTATCGCGCACGGGCGCGAACAATTCCACCGCGCCCGTCGCCGCCCACTCTGCCCCCCGCGCGCGCAGACGCTCGACACCGAGCGCGAGATAAAAACCGTCCGGCGCAAACTCCGGCGCGCGTTCGACGACTCCCGTAATCTCCACCGGGTCGCCCGAAGCGATGCGGCCTTCTTCGTACAGACGGCGCAAGCCTTCGCCGTACGCGCCGCGCCGTAGTGAAACTCCTGCGAGCGATGCGCCGAGCGATGCGAAGGCGAGCAGGACGAACATCGTCGCCAATGCGGGTCGGCTTCGCCTGAAGGCGGCGAGCGCGAAGAGGGTCGTCAGTGCGCTTGAAAGTAGTGAGATGAAAAGCGGCGGCGAGGTCAGGCGCGCGAGCAGTATTCCGGCGGCGAATGAGGCCGCCAGCAGTGCGAGCGGGTGAGGATTGAAAGACGGTCTGTGAGGAACCGTCAGCGCGTCCGGCAAGTTGTTTCAGCCTTCTGTTTCGACTGACCTGTCAAACTTCCTTCGTCAACTTCGTGAGTCCCGCCACGGCCGCCGCGAGGTTCGACGCATCTTCTCTAAACCAGAATTCTCAATCAACGTCCACTACAAGGCGATTTCCGGTGCGGTTGCGATGTGCCAGTTTACTCCAACGACGGATATTTTCAAGGACTACTCGCCCGCGCTCTGTGCCGCGCGTGTACTGTCACAGACTTCTGTGTTCAGCACATCCCTTGAAATCTTTAAGTGGAAACAGACAGGGTTGGACAGACCCCGGCCGCCAGAGGTCAGAAGCGGGCTGATTGAGATGTCTTAAGAGAGGCGCTTGCGCGGGACTTCGTTTGCAGGCGCAAGCGTAGAGATGGCTCACATGACGAGAGAGCTATAAAGATATTTACTTTCGGCTTCGCCGTGCGGGTTGGTCTGGGAGGATAAGGCGGCGGGAGTCTCCTGGTCTTGCGGGAGCAGAGCAACGGCCGACTCGGCCGGCAGCGGCATGGAGAACAGATAGCCCTGACCAAAACCGCAGGAGAGCGCACGGAGTTGCGCCAGTTGCTCTTCGGTCTCGATCCCCTCTGCGATCACTTCCATGCCCAGATTGCGCGCGAGCATAATGATGGTTCGCACGATCTCTAGATTCTCGTCGCCGAGGCTCATGCGGCTAATGAAAGACCTGTCTATTTTCAGATTGCTGACGGGGAAACGGTGCAGATAACTCAAGCTGGAATAGCCCGTGCCGAAATCGTCTATGCTCAGTTGGATGCCCAGTTCGTGCAGTTGATTGAGCATGGTAATGGCGAGGTCGGCGTTTTCCATCACCACGCTTTCCGTGATCTCCAGCTTCAGAGAGCGCGGGTCGAGGCCGGTTTTCTCCAGAATCAACTTGATCTGGTCGCAGAGATCGTTGCGCGATAATTGTTTGCCGGAGAGGTTGACGCTCACTGTGAGCATCCGGTTAGCCGGGGACTGCTCTTGCCATTCGCGCATCTGGCGACAGGACTCTTCGAGTACCCATTGACCGAGCGGGATGATCAGACCAGTTTCCTCGGCCAGCGGGATGAACTCCAAGGGCGAGATGAGGCCGCGCGTCGGGTGCTGCCAGCGCACCAGAGCCTCGAAGCCGCAGATACTGCCGGTCTTGAGCGTCACGATGGGCTGGTAATAGACCTGAAACTCCTGACGCTCGATGGCGCGTCGCAGATCGTTTTCCAGATTCAGGAGTGAAACGGCGCGGGCATACATCACTTCGTCAAAGACCTCGTGACGTGCTTTGCCTCCGTCTTTAGCGCGGTACATGGCCGTGTCCGCATCGCGCAGAACGTCCTCCGGGCGCTCGTAGCCGGTGCTGCTGAGCGCGATCCCGATGCTGGCGGAGGTAAAGGCCTCGTTCTTATCTATCGTCAGCGGCGCTGAGATGACCTGCTGGATTTTCTCCGCCACGCGGAGCACGTCGTTGGGGTCTGGGAAGCCGTCGAGGAGGATGGCGAACTCGTCTCCGCCGAGACGGGCGATGACATCCGTCATCCTGAGACAGCCCTTGAGCCGCTTTGCAATCGCCACGAGCAGTTGGTCGCCGTAGATGTGGCCGAGACTGTCGTTGATGTTTTTGAAGCGGTCGAGGTCCATAAATAGCACTGCGAAATGGTATCCGTGCTGGCGCTTCGTCCGCTCGATGGCGAGTTTCAGGTGGTCTGTGAACAGGGCGCGGTTGGGCAGCCCCGTCAGCGCATCGTGAAAGGCGGCGTGGCGGAAATGTTCCTTGCTCGTTTGCAGTTCATCCGTCGTACGCTTCAGTTCGACGACGTAGTGATTGAGTTCGTCCACGTAGCGTTCGGCCTGCTCGGCACGCGCTCTCTCGACCTCGGCGCGTGCGTGCTCGGCCTGCTCGGCCTGCGAAACAGAGGCTTTCAGTTCATTGATGTATCGGCGGATCGTGAAGTAAATGATCGTGACGGCCGAGGCCGTGGCGATGAGCGCGTAGAATCCGATCTCACCTTTGAGGATCACGACTCCGGCCGCGGTCGCCGCACCGGCGAAATAGGTCAGCGAGGTCGGGAAATATTTGTTGTTCCAGGTAAACCAGATTCCCTGATTCGTTTCGCAGGCGGTATAGATGGCGGCGAGGAAAGAATTGGCGACATACTGCACGAGCGCCATGACGCACACGGCCGTGAAGAGGGCGACGCTCTCAGCCTGTAACGAAACGGAGGCGGAACCCAAACTTGCGCGCAGTGCCCAGGCCGACAGGAATGTCGAGCAGGCCATCAACGCCGTATTGAACAACACCCCGTCGAGCCGGATGGTGATGCCCTGCGCCCTGAACCTGAAAGAGGTGTAGAGGGCTTCCATCGCTGCGGTGAGGACGGCCGCCTCGCCGCCGTAAAGAAGCAGAATGATGAAAATGAGCGTGTCGGAGACAGAGACGTGTACCTTCGCGCGCGGCAACTGGATCATCAGCCGCGAACCTAACAGGATGGTCAGCAGCGACAACAGGAGAAGACCCGCATCCAAACGAGCGGCGGGTAAGTTATAGGCCGAGAAGATGCACGCGGCTGCCCCGCACGCGGAGACGAGTGCCGCGAACGGGAGTACGTATTTCTGTTTACCCGCAACTTCTTTCATCGAGGATTAGAGTGGAAGTGGCGCTTGGGAACGAGCGCCACCTTGCTTTGGAGAGTTAGTGTAGGAAGACGGTGTCGTAGACACCATCCAGCTTGTAATGGGCTTTACGGTAGAGCGCCTGCGCCGCCTGGTTCCGTTCGTTGACGAGGACGCAGATTGATTTAGCGCGCGGCAGAAGGTGTCGGCTCAACTGGGAGAGGCAGCGCACGCCGTACCCCTGACCGCGCTCTTCGGGATTTACGTAAATGCCTTCCAGGTAGGTGATCTCGGGCGTCTCCGAGATGACATCTGCCTTGAAGATGAGTCGCCCACCCGCGAAGTAGGCCCACGTGCGCCCCTGTTCGATGCGGCGCGCGCAACGCAGTCTGAATCCCTCTGGATCAACTTCGAGAGGGTTCACCCCGCTCTCCGCCAGCGCCATCTCCGCATGCACGGTCATCAGGGGTTCGAGTTCAGCCAGCGTGGCCGGATGCAGTTCCGGCACCGGCTGATGAACTTCGACGGGGTATCGCAACTCGAACAACAGTTCACGGCAGAAGAGGCGCATCTCCCGCCCCGCTTCCGCATAGTAGTGCCAGAAGCGACCGACCTGACCCTGCTCTCCGATAATCATGTAGATGTTCGGGACGCCCTGAGTGCGGCCGGCCAGAACTTTGAGAGCGTCTTCCGTATGCGCCTCGATCATCGTGATCTCGCCGATGAGCGAGACACCTGCGAGCGTCCCGCGCTCGTCGCGACAGGCGTAGAACGTGCCGCGATTGAGCGGGCTTTCCAATCCGTTGTCACGAATGAGGCCGCCCATCATGAAAGTGTGCGTGGGTCTCTGGTTGAGGAAAGCCAGCACTTCGTTCCGGTGGCTGTCGTCGAGCGAGGTGACAGCCAGAGAATTGTTCTCCATACCGTGTATGGGTAATGCGTCGGCTCTGGCTAATTCGCTGGTGAGTAACATGCCTTGTCCTTCTGGGAACAACAATGTCCGATGTCAGAAACGAGTCGTGAAGAGTGTGCGCGAGGATGACGCTGCGGTGCGTGCCGCTGCTACCTCATGCAGGTCGTCGGGTCGCCCTTGAGCGCAGAGCCATTGTCAGCCCAGACGAACGAGAGGCCGCTCGTGATCCCGTTACTGATGAGGACGCCGTTGCTGATGAGCACGCCGTTGCTGATGAGGACGCCGTTAGCGAGTGATAGCCCGTCCTGACTCGCGCCTTCGTCTGTGTCTGCGAGCAGATTCCCGGTGGTGCAGAAGCTGCTGCCGTTGCCCTTCGGGTAGCCGTTACTCGTCAGTATCTGGTCGCCGAGGACGACGCCGTTACTGATGAGCACGCCGTTGCTGATCAAAACACCGTTGCTGATCAAAACGCCGTTGCTGATCAAAACGCCGTTGCCGTAAATCTTTTGATTGAGGCTGATGAGTTCGGTGCCGGTGGCATAGGTGCGGTCGATGATGAGTCCCTGCGCCCAGGGGAAGGTGTGGCCGGCGATGCTCGTCTCCGGCGTCGGCAAGGTGCTTGTCGCGAGCAGCGGGTCGCCGAGCGGAGCGTCGGGCGTCAGGTCTGTGCGCATCATTCTCGCCAGCCGGACGGCTCCCTCGATGTTCAACTGGCCGGCACCCTGCTCGAACATGTTGTATCCGGCCAGAGGCTGCGCCGTGTACTGAAGAATCATCTTGACCATGTTCGGCGTGAGCTTGGGGTTGGCCTGCAAGAGAAGCGCGGCCGTCCCGGCGACGATGGGCGTCGCCATCGAGGTGCCGCTCAGGTACATCATCTTGATCTCGTCTCTGGTCGTCTTGAAGACGCTCAGTTCGGGATAAGTGGTGATGAAGTAGTTGTCATTGCCGGCGGCGGAGACCAGCTTGTTGCCGGGGGCGACGAGGTCTGGCTTGATCAGGTTGTCGTAGTGTACGACCCCGTTCTCGTCCGTCCAGAAACTGCGCGTGGGGCCGCGCGAGCTGTAGGTGGTGATGACATCGTCGCCGCGCGCGTCGGTGCCTAAAGTGTTGGAAGCCCCGATTGTGAGCGCCGAAGGCTCGTTGCCCGGCGACTCGATCAGCCCGTAATACTTCTGTCCCTGAACGGTTCCCAGATTGCCCGCCGCGACGACGACCACGATGCCCGAATCCGCCAGCCGGCGCACGGCCTTGCACAGCGGATCGTTGACGTAGGAATCGAAGGCCAGCGTGCCGAGGCTCATGTTGACGACCCGGATGTTGTGGGTCGCGCGGTTCGTCATCACCCAGTTGAGTGCGTTGAGCACCCAGGAGGTCTGGCCGTAGCCCTCGGAGTTGAGCACGGCGAGATTGATGAGCTTGGAGCCGGGGGCGATGCCGGTGTAGCCGCCGGAGTAGAGGCCGTTGCCGCCCGCCGCCAGCCCGGCGACGTGCGTGCCGTGTCCGTAGGTGTCTGCGAGACTCATCCTCTTCGCGCCGGTGAAGTCCACGTTCGCGGCGACGCGGCTCAGCCCGTCTCTGCTCTTGAACGCCATGTGGGAGGTGTAGATACCGGAGTCCAGCACCGCTATTCCGATGCCCGTGCCGTCGAGAGGTGTGGCCGTCGCGGCCGTGCCGAGCGGGCGCACGGCTTCGGCACCCGTCGTAGCAGCGACGTGGCCGAGCGATTTGACTTCCCTGTCCGGCGAGAGATACGACACTTCGGGGTCGGCCGCCAGTTCGTCAATCATGTTCGCCGGAACTTCGACGACGCGCGTTCCCAGATTGCGGAAATGTTGATTGACTTTAACTTCGTTGCGCCGGAGCAATGACCCGAGATTGCCGCCCACGTCTTCGCTGCTCTGAACGATGACGCGGACGAGGTCATTACCTGAGCGCGCCCCGTTCACCAGTTCGCGCAGGTCTGAGGAAATCTTCTTGCCCTGCGCCCTGGCCGGATGGTCTGGCCGTGATGCTCTGTTTACCTGGGCATTAGCACGTCGGTCTGTTATCCCGGTGCACAGCGAGATCATCAGCACACAGAAAGTAGTCCAGACCGCGACGAGGGAATGCATATTTAGTCTCATGGCTCAATATTTTTCAAAATTATTTGATAAGACCTTAATAAACTTGTGCCAGCTCCGGTCGAGCGAATACACCAGCGACCCTAGCTATTGCATTTCCGGTGCCACCGGGGCTGTGGCAATAAATCGACGTTTTTCGGGATTTTTGGCCTGACGGCAGGTGACCGCAGGCAAAGAGCGCGAGACCGATTCGGTCATCCTGCGCTAAGAGGCAATCAATCTGAAAGCTCCGGCTTCAACGCCGCCCGCGCGGACTTCCATATCTTTCAACTACATATTCAGGAGGCCGCGGCCGTGAGATGCACGACCGTTTCGACGTGGTGTGTTTGCGGGAACAGGTCGAAAGCTTTGAGTGAGTTGAGGGTGAAGCCCGCGTCGAAGAGGGTGCGGAGGTCGCGGGAGAGCGTGGCCGGGTCGCAGGAGACGTAACTGATGCGGCGGGGCTTGAGGGCGAGGATGCCGGCGAGGGCTTCGGGTTCCGCGCCTGCACGGGGCGGGTCGAGGAGGAGGAAGTCAACCGGCGTGAGTTGGACGGCGTGCTCTGTGAGCCAGTCGCCGACGCGCGCCGTGTGGACGGAGGCGTTCGTGAGTTGGGCGTCCGCGAGGTTGAGGCGAGCGAAACGGGTGGCCGCCGCATTGCCCTCGACGGCCGTGACGCGCGCGAAGCGGCGCGCGAGCGGCAGGGTGAACAGGCCGACGCCGCAGTAGAGATCGACGGCCTGTTCGCCCGCGGCGTCCTGGAGGGCTTCGGCGAGGAGCGGTTCGAGGAGCGCGTGGTTGATCTGGAAGAAGCAGTCGGCGTCGAAGCGATAACGCTCGCCCGCGAGGTCGCGGAAGCGTTCGCGCGCATCATCTTCTGCGAGCGGCGGCAGGAGCGAGACGCCGTCGTCGCCCGCCACGGCTTGAAACTCTTCCGTCTCGTCGAACTCACCGTTGCCGAGCGTGGCGCGCAGGTGCGAGAGTTTGTCTTGCACTTCGGGCAGGACGACGGGACATTCGGCCACGTCGCAGACGCGGTGCGAGGCGAGTTCGTAGTAGCCTAGATATTGCCGCACGGGGTCGTGCTGCCAGCGTGCGCGCGAGCGGTAGCGCCAGATGGCGGGCGAGGGTGTGATCGGAATTTCGTCGGGAGGTTCGATGCGCGCGATGCGCCGCAGGCAGTCGCGCATGATCTCGACTTTGGCCTGAAGCTGCGCCTCGTAGTTCAACTGCTGGAAGTCGCAGCCGCCGCAGCGACCAAAGTAGGGGCAGAGCGGTTCGACGCGCGCAGGCGACGGCGTGATGATCTCCGAGACTGTGGCGAAGGCCACTTTGCCGCGCAGGCGTTCGACGCGGGCGCGCACACGGTCGCCGGGCGCGGCCAGCGTCACGAAGAGGGTGTAATCATCGGCGTGCGCCAGCCCCGCGCCGCCCGGCACGATGCGCTCGATCTCGACTTCGACCGACGCGCCGACGCTCAACTTCCCTTCTGTGCGGGGCGACTCTCGCCGCGGCCTGTGGTGGTGCTTTCTGTTCACAAGAAAAAATGTTCGCCTGAAGTAATCAAAAAAATGTTCGTCCCCGTTAATTGCCCGGTTTAGAGGTAGAACAAACTGAGCCGGGGCAAGCCGCAATCTTCGCGCAGGAGTTTTCCGAGCAGGCTGTCGAGCGTCTGTTCGTAGGTGGCATGCTCCATGCGCTTGCGATAAGGTTCGAGTTGGGCGGCGGCCTCTGCGCGGCGCGCTTCGAGTTGCGCGGGCGGGAGCGAGGCGCGCACGGCGCGATCCAGTAAGTTTTCCAGATCGCCCAGAGAGCCTTCGAGTTGTTCCGCATCGGGGCGCGCGGCCGCGGCGAAATCCTTTTCCAGATCGGACAGGCGCGCGGCGGCACGCGCGAGCGCCTCGCACAACTCGCCCGCGCCGTCGCGCGCTTGCTGCTCTGCGCAGGCGCGCTCCACCTGCGCGCGCGCCTCTGCCAGATGCCCCGCGATCACTTCGCGCGGGAACGGCAACGCGCCGTTCGTCGTCGCGGCTTGCACGTCCCTGGCCGGAGCGTCTCCGCCGTCGGCGGTCGCCGTCGCAGTGGTCGCGCCCAACTGCGATTCGAGCCACTCCGCATACTGCGCCTCGACCTCTTCCTGACAATAAAAGAGCGACTTCACGCTGCGCCTTCTGGGCTTCGCCTCGTAGGAATCGAACGACTGCTCGACGCCCCGCAAGACGATGTGCAAAGGAATGCCACGCGCCTTCCATCCCTCGATCAAAGCCCAGTCCATCGGACTCAACAACAGGTGCTTGCCCCTGCGGCGGATAAAGGTGTCTTCGATCTCCGTGAAGTAATTAAAGTAGTTCATACGAAGAAGTGACAGGTGACAGGTGACAAGTGACAAGTGAGAGGAGAAAACAAGTGACAAGCCGGAATTTGTTTTATCCCGTCACCTGTCACTTGTCACCTGTCATGGCTTTTGTCCCTTCGTAAATCAATCTCAGTCCGTCGAGCGTGAGCGTGTCGTCAACGGTTTCGATCAGTTCGGAGCCGGTGGCGATGAGCGGGGCGAGGCCGCCGGTGGCGACCACGCGCACGTCGCCGCCGAGTTCCTCGCGCATGCGCCGGAGGATGCCATCGACGAGTCCGACGTAACCGTAATACAGACCCGATTGGATCGCGCCGTTCGTCGTCGCGCCGATGACGGCCTGCGGTCTTTTGATCTCTACGCGGGGCAGGCGCGCGGCGCGCGCGAAGAGCGCGTCGGAGGAGATTTGGATGCCCGGCGTGATGACGCCGCCGAGATACTGTCCGGCGGCGTTGACGGCATTGAAGGTGGTCGCCGTGCCGAAGTCTACGACGATGACCGGCGCGCCGTATTTGTGGCGGGCGGCGACGGCGTCCACGATCCTGTCCGCGCCCACGTCCGACGGCGGTTGGTAGAGAATCTCCATGCCCGTCTGCGTCGTGTGATCTATGAAGAGCGGCGAGAGTTGAAAGTATTCCTCCGCCATGCGCTTGACCGTGAAGTTCAACTGCGGCACGACTGAAGCGGCGGCGACCGCGTTGATCGCCTTGAAGTCCAACCCCGCCAGCGCGAATAGGTTGCGCGAGAGCACACCGTACTCGTCCACCGTGCGCCCGCGCTCGGTCGTCAGACGCCAGTGCGTCACGAGTTGCTCGCCGTCGTACACGCCGAGCGAGGTGTTTGTGTTTCCCACATCAATGACCAGAAGCATATTTTCTAAGAGTGACGGGTGACAAATAACAAGATTGTAGGGGCAGGGCTTGTCCCTGCCC
>DASVPS010000228.1:0-3400 GCA_036389555.1 Pyrinomonadaceae bacterium | reverse complement strand
CTCCTATGCGGACATAGGGCTGCTGCTCGCCGTCCCTAATTTAGTCGGCAATCTCGTCGAACCACCGCTCGCACTTCTCGGCGACACGCACCACCGCCGCACGATAATTTTGGCCGGGGGCGTCTGCTTCGCGCTCGCGCTGCTGCTCGTCGCAGGGAGTTCCGGCTTCGCTTCACTGCTCGCGGCTTTCGTGTTGTTCTATCCGGCGTCGGGCGCGTTCGTGAGCCTGTCGCAGGCCGCGCTGATGGATTCCGCGCCCGCACGACGCGAGCAGAACATGGCGCGCTGGGCTTTCGCCGGTTCGCTCGGCATCGTGGCCGGGTCGCTCGCGTTGAACGCGGCGGTGGCGTCGGGCGCGTCCTGGCGCGCGTGGTTCGGCGCGTTGGGCGTCGCCTCCGTATTGCTCGTCGTGGCCGCACGCCGTTTTGCTTTCGGCGCAGACGGCCGCGCCGACGCGACGCCCGAACGCGACCGTGTCAGAGAGGGCGCGTGGGTCGGCGTCAAACAGGGCGCGCGGGATGCCCTCTGCGCTTTGCGGCGCGGCGAAGTGCGGCGTTGGCTCGTGCTGTTGGAGGTTTCCGATTTGATGCTCGACGGCTTTCACGGCTTTCTCGCGCTCTACTTCGTTGACGTGGTGGGCACGGGCGACGCACAGGCCGGGGTGGCGATTGCCGTCTGGACGGGCGTCGGCCTCTGCGGCGACTTCTTGCTCATCCCTCTGTTGGAGCGCGTGCGCGGCCTGAGCTACCTGCGCTGGAGCGCGCTCGCGATGCTCTTCCTGTTCCCGGCCTTCCTCGTCGCTCAGAACCTTTATCTCAAACTCTTCCTGCTCGGCCTGATCGGCATCACGAACGCCGGTTGGTATTCGATCCTCAAGGCGCAACTCTACTCGGCCATGCCCGAACGAAGCGGCGCGGCGCTCGCGCTCAACAACCTCTCCGGCCTCGTCGGCGGCATGATCCCGCTCGCGCTCGGGTTAGTGGCGGAGCGTTTCGGTCTCGCCTCGATGATGTGGCTTTTGCTGGCCGCGCCGCTCGTGTTTCTCGTCGCCATTCCGCGAAGGGAAAAAAGCTCTGAGACATGTTAGGCTAACGTCTCCGCTGCCTGCCGCCCGCCCGATTTCGCTCTGGCGCGATGCGCGACGGGCGTTGAATTAACCAACGGGAGTTAGTGCAACCGGCGAGGCGACTCGTCGCTTCAAAGTCACACAATGAAAACATTTACCTCGTCCAAGTCATTGACGAAAACGTGCCTGCGCCTCTTGCGCCTTGCGCTCGTCTGTTTGCTGGCGTCGCATTCGGTCGCCTTCGCGCAGCAGCCGAAGCCGGCGCAAACACAGCCGGCACCGCAGCAGCCGACGCCGCAACAGCCTACACCGGCGCGCGCGGACGATCCGGCGGAAGACGTGCTGCGCGTCAGCACGAGTCTTGTGCAGACGGACGTGTCGGTCGTTGATAAGAAGGGGCAGTTTGTAGAGGGCTTGCGGCGCGAGCAGTTCGAGTTGAAAGTTGACGGCCAAGTGCGCCCTGTCTTGTTCTTCGAGCGCGCCACGGCCGGCAGCGCGAGCGAGGCAGCGCGCATCGCGGCGGCACGCGGCGAGACGCTCGACGGGCGTGCCCCCTCGCCCACGACGAGCGGGCGTGCGGTCATCTTCTTCATAGACGATCTGCACCTCACGCCCGAAGGCATCTCGCGTGCGCGCCAACTGCTGCTTAATTTTATCGAGAAAGAGATGACGCCGAGCGTGCAGGCGCTCGTCGTTTCGGCGAGCGGGCAGATCGGTTTCCTGCAACAGTTCACGAACGACCGCGCGGTGCTGCGCGCGGCCGTCGCGCGCGTCAAGTATGTGTCGCAGGCCACGCTCGACAGCGAACTGCCCGCCATGTCCGGCTATCAGGCGGAGATGATCGACCGCGGCGACCGCGACCTGTTGAGCTATATGGTCGCCCAGACGATTGAAGAGAACCGGCAGAGCTACAGCGATCCGGGCGCGCGCATGTCGGCCGAGACGATTGTGAGAAACCGCGCGCGGCGCATCCGCCGCCAGTCGGCGCAACTGAGCGGCGCGGTGGTCGCCGCGCTCGAAAGCACGGTGCGCGCACGCAGTCCTTCCAGCGGGCGGCAGACGCTCTTCTTTATCTCCGAGGGCTTCACGCTCGACACGCAGGAAGCCGACATCAACCGCAAGATGCAGCGCGTCACAGACGCCGCCGCGCGCACGGGCACGGTGATTTATACGCTCTACGCGCGCGGCCTCTCCGTCGGCATGATTGACGCGAGCAGCAGCGCGCGCGCAGACCTCGCAGACCTCGCTTCCGGCACGGCCTTTCGCGGCTACAGCCCTACGGCCGAACTGAGCGCGACGCAGGAAGTCTTGCGTGGTCTGGCCGCCGACACGGGCGGGCGTGCGCTCATCAACACCAACGCGCTCGACGCCGCCATCACACGCACGCTCGACGAGACGGGCAACTATTACCTGCTCGCATGGCGACCCGAAGGCATCGAAGCGAAAGACGGCGTGCCGCGTTTTCGCAAAATCGAGATCAGCGTCAAAGGCCGCCCCGATCTCTCCGTGCGCGTCAGGCGCGGCTTCTTCGGCGCGCCGCTCGCCGCGGCGGGCGGAGACGCGCTCGCCGCCAACACGCCCACGGCCACTACTACTGCGCCGGCTTCGGCGAACGCCGCGCTCAACAACGCGCTCAACACCCTGAACGCGCGCCGCGATCTGCCCGTTGACGCCTACGCCGTCTTCACCAACGACGCGCAGGCCGGCTCCGTCATCAACGCCTCCGTGCAGGTCGCGAACGACCGGCTCAAGTTCAGCCCGGCGGCCGGTGGCAAGCCGCAGGCGCAGGTCGAGGTGGCCTGCGCCGTGCTCGACGAACGCGGAAAGGCCGTCTACAGCAACGGGCGCACGCTCACGCTCGACGGCAACGCCGCCGCGCCGTCCGCATCGCGCGGCAAACTCGTCACCAACTTCTCGATCCCCGTGCCCGCGCCCGGTCTCTATCAGTTTCGCACCGCCGCGCGCGATGCGGCGAGCGGCCTCGTCGGCAGTGCGTTCGAGTGGGTCGAAGTGCCGGACGTGAAAGCGAACCGCTTCGCCCTGAGCGGCCTGCTCGTCACCGAACGCCGACGCGCGAGCGCGCAGGCGGCCGGGGCGACGAGCGCTGCCACGCCCGCGACGCCGGACGTGCTGCGCGTCGAACGCCGCTTCGCACGCGCCTCGCATGTCTTCCTCCAACTCTACATCTACAACGCCACGCGCAGGGCGGCGGCCGGGAGCGTGCCGGATGTCGAGTTGGAGATCAAAATCACACGCGACAACAAGGTCGTGACGCACGCGCCGCCGCACAAAGTTTCGGTCACGCCGGGCAGCGACCCCGCGCGCATCTTCTAT
>DASVPS010000227.1:0-13203 GCA_036389555.1 Pyrinomonadaceae bacterium | reverse complement strand
GCAGCGTGGGACAGCACGGTAACGAAGAAACCATTAAGAAATATATCCAAGCGCAAGGTGCACAATACGAGCAACTTCATCGGGAGCAACTCAACCTCTTTTGATACCCCGCAGCTTGCTGCGGGCGAGATTCATTTCCTCTAAAGTATATTCAGCGGACGCTACATGACCTTACTGAGGAAGGTGAAGTGATCCGCATTGACGGTAAATATCGTCGTAAGTCTGGGTAGGGTTCGTTGCGGGTTGTGCTAAGAAGTCCAGACCGATGCGCG
Organism: Pyrinomonadaceae bacterium; assembly: GCA_036389555.1. GTDB lineage: Bacteria > Acidobacteriota > Blastocatellia > Pyrinomonadales > Pyrinomonadaceae > JAIVJZ01. The sequence continues at coordinate 12,931 of DASVPS010000227.1, read as the reverse complement.
CCATGATGGCGGCGAAGCGTGGGTCGGGCGAGAGGGCGCGCTTGAGCATCCAGAGTTTTGATCGTCACCGGAATTAGGGGCGGGGGCACGGTCGGCGTGCGTGCCCTGATATTGAGAAATTACCGTTTGAACAGCGGCCGGTGATCCGCGCCGGGCGAGGGGCTGCCCGCCCCTTCCGGGCGCGGGGTGCGCAAGCGATTAACTCTTGCCACGCGCATGTGTTTTGGGGTACAAAGTCGGCGCGGTATTTGGTTTCGCTCACGGCGCAAGCCTCGCGGGCGCTTCGTTATGTCGAAGTTCCCCGCCGACCCGGCTCTTGCCTGTCGTCGAACCCGTCGCGCTCGTCGTCCGACGGCGTACGATCTTTCGTCTCCCGCTGCAAAAAGCTGAAGCCCTAATTTACGTTGAGGAGAATATAAACATGCGTGCATTTCCCGTGCGGCTGCGCCCGACCGCCATCCGCCTCGTCTTCGTCTGCCTGTTCGCGCTCACGAGCGCGGGCGCGGCCTTCGCGCAAGCGCAATCCAATGCCTCCGATCTGCAAGGCTTCGTGCGCGATGCGGCCGGCGCGGTCGTCACGAACGCAAACGTGACCGCGCGCAACAAGGCGACCAACCTGACGCGCACCGTGCAATCCAACGACGAGGGCTTCTACCAGATCACCAACTTGCCGCCGGGCGAATACGAAGTGACGGCGGAGGCGGCCAACTTCTCGCGCGCCAATCTCCCTTCGGTCGTCCTCACGGTCGGGCAGCGCGCAGACCTAGACATCCCGCTCGCCGCAGGGCAAGTCAGCGAGACCGTGACCATCTCGGACGCGACCACCGACATCGTGGAAACATCGCGCACGGCCGTCACCAACACCATTGAGAGGACGCGCATCGAGAACCTGCCCGTCAACCAGAGAGACTATCTCGGCATCGCCACGACGATCTCGACCGTCAATCGCGGCAACGACCGCCCCATCGGCCCCGCCCCGTCCTCCGGCCTCAACATCGGCGGCCAGCGCGGGCGCTCCACGCTCGTACAGGTTGACGGCGCGGACAACACAGACAACTCCATCAACGCTTCCCGTTCGACCGTCTCGCAGGAGGCCGTGCAGGAGTTTCAGGTGGCGACGAACTCCTACGCGCCGGAGTTCGGGCGTGCCACGGGCGGCATCGTCAACGTCGTCACCAAGAGCGGCTCGAACGATCTGCGCGGCAACGTCTTCGGCTTCCTTCGTCACAAGAGCTTTCAGGCGCGCAACGCCTTCGCGCCAATCGAAGACCCGCCCTTTACACGCGCGCAGTACGGCGCGACGCTCGGCGGCCCCATCAAACGCGACCGCACCTTCTTCTTCGCCGCCTTCGAGCAACGCCGCAGGCAGGAGTCTGCCTTCTTCAGTTCGGATGTCGTGGGCAACCTGACGTCGAGCCTCGCCGTCGGCCCCGGCACGGCCTTCCCGTTCGTGCCCCTGCCGAACACGTTCACCAACCTGACGCCCGCGCAGGCCACCTTCATCGCCAACCAACTCAACACGGGCGCGTCAACCGGCAACGCCGGACTCATTCAAGCGGCCTTGACCTATGCCACCTTCGCCTCTTCCGGCGGCCAGATCGGCCTGAACGGCGCGAGCACTTTGAGGAGCATCGGCGGCGCGATCCCTGCGGGTCAAACCATCGGCGGACGCTTCTTCATCTCCGGCGCGCCCGTCCCGACGGCCGCCAACAACGGCGTGACGCCCGGCTTTACGACCGTCAACGAGGCCGGCCAACCCGTCGGCTTCCGCCCGCTCAACAGTCTGGCGCGCATCTTCCCGATCTCGGAGGCCACCAGCTTCTTCTCCGTGCGCGGCGATCATCAGATTAACCAGTCGAACCAGTTGACGCTCCGCTTCGGCTACAACCCGAGCGACCTGACCGGCATTCAGGACGAATCGCAAAATCAGGTCTTGGGACAAAACGACTTTTCGCGCACCGGGCGACAGGAGATCAGGGACACGTCTTTCGTCACCTCCCTGACTTCGACCCTCTCCAGCCGCGTCGTCAACGAAGCGCGCTTCAACTTCGGACAGCGCAAGGCCAAGTTCGACTCGCAAGTTCCCGGCGCGGCCATACAGATTTCCGGCGCGGCCTTCATCGGCTCGAATCCCTTCTCGCCCGTCGACCGCACGGAGAAACGCTTCCAGTTTACAGACAACATCAGTTGGCTTCCCGGCAACCACAATTTCAAGTTCGGCGCGGACTTCAACTTCGTTGATGTCGAGGCCATCTTCGAGTTGAACTTCCCCGGCCTCTTCAATTTCGGCGAAGTTTCGGGCGGCACGCTCGCCGCCGGTTTCATCCCGAACCTGCCCGCGAGCGCGCCCTCGCTCACTCCCGTGCAGGCTTACGGCGCGGGCATCCCCGGCGTCTTCATTCAGGGCTTCGGCAATCCGAACAGCACTTTGAAGAACAAGCCGCTCGCCTTCTTCGCGCAGGATTCTTGGAAGGCCAGACCCAACCTGACGCTCAACTACGGCGTTCGCTACGACGTTGAACTCACCGAAACCATCCCGACCATCGGCTTCGTCGATCCCTTGAGCCAGATCAATCTCTCGGCCCAAGACTTGAACGCGGCGCAGAACGTGCTCGGCGTCCAACAGGGATTCCCGCGCGACACGAACAACTTCGCGCCCCGCGTCGGCCTGGCGTGGGACTTGACGAACGACGGGAAGACGGTCTTCCGCGCCGCCTACGGACTCTTCTACGATCACCCGCTGCTCGCCATCGCCTTCAACTCGGACATCGCAGACGCCGCGCAGCAGCAGCAGTTCACCACCGTGCTGCCCGGCAGCCCCGCGCCGACGGCGACGCTCAACCTGCTCCAAATCTTTCAGGGCACGGTCGTCCCCGGCGTCACGCCCGGCGTGGCCTCTACTTCGCAATACCTGAGAGGCCAACTGCGTTTCAACGACCAGACGTTCCCCGGCTTCGGCCCCATCCTGCCCTTCACGCTGGCCGTCGAGCGGGACTTCCAGTACGCCTACGCCAATCAGGCCAACATCACGCTCGAACGGCAGTTGACGAAAGACACTTCCGTCTCCGCCAGCTACATCTTCGTCGGCGCGCACCACCTGCCGCACCCGCGCGACGTGAACGCACCGCAAACCGAACTGCTCGTGGAAAACTTCCGCCGCTTCGCCGTCGGCAACCCCGTGCTCTGCCCCCCGTCTCTCGGCGCAGGGCAAGCCGCCTGTCTCGCCGGCGGCCGCGCGCCGACCAGTTTCGGCGAAGCCGTGCTGTTCCCCATCCCGATGGCCTCGAACGCGCTCTTCACCGTGCGCATACCCGGCCTCGTCGCCGTCAACAATCTCACCGGGCAGACCATCGTCAGCCCGCTCGCGGCCAACTTCTTCCGGCCTAACGCGCCGAACTACTTCTTCGTACAGTCGGTGACGGGCGGCGCGGTCACGCCCGCCGTCTTCAACGCGGCCATCGCCGGTTCGGTGCGCACGCCCGGCCTCATCTCGCCCTTCGGCGACGTGAGCGCGCAGGTCTCCGACGGCAACTCCAACTACAACGCGATGACGCTGGAAGCCAAGCGACGCTTCTCGAACAACTTCCAGTTCCTCGCCTCCTACACCTGGTCGCACTCTATAGATGACTCCTCGGATTTGCAGACGCTCCTCAAGCCGCAGGACAACCGCAACTTCCGCGCAGAGCGTTCCGACTCGCTCTTCGACCAGCGACACCGCTTCGTCTTCAGCGGCGTCGCCACCTCGCCCGTCAGTTGGCGCGGTTCCGACAGCGGCCTGCGCCGCTTCTTAGCCGATTTCACCATCGCCCCGATCCTTGAGTTGTCGTCGGGTCGCCCCTTCAACATCATCACCGGCTCCGACGCCAACGCCGACCTGCAAAGCTCCAACGACCGGCCGAGCGTCGCCAGCGACGGCACACTGTTCGTGCCGCCCTTCCTGTCCACCGGCAACCTGCGCCGCAACGCGGGGATCACGCACGGCTACGCCTCGTTCGACCTGCGCGTCGCGCGCGCCGTACGCATCTCCGAACGCCTGCGGCTCGACATCATCGCCGAGGGCTTCAACCTCTTCAACCGCTTCAACGAGGCCGCCGCCAATCCGTTCTTCGACGTGGTGAACTCCTTCAACCAGCGCAGAGGCGGCCTCTACTACAGCCGCCCGACCGCCGCCTACGACCCGCGGCAATTCCAGTTCGGTCTGAAACTCAACTTTTAAAGTGAGTTGTTACGAAATAAAGCAACCAGTTGCCAAATTGGCAACTGGTTGCTTTATTTCGTGTGTGGCAATCGGTTAGTTTATTTTCTGCTCTGGTCTAACTGCTTTGGCGTTATTTAAAAGGACAGTCCATGAAACTTATATCGGCAACAATTCAAGGCTACAAGCGATTCGCGCAGAAATCCATGATTAACTTGGACGGGAAGTTGATCGCTATTGTAGGACCGAATGAAGCTGGTAAAAGCTCATTATTGAGAGTCCTTCAACATCTTAATCATAGAGACGCATTTGTTAAAAGTGGCTCATCACAAGAAATAACGCGCGGTATTCTAGTTCGCAATGAAGACGTAGTAATAGGATTTACCTTTTTGCTAGAGGAATCAGACAAAAGTGCAGTCGCAGGTGTTGAAGATACTGAGAAAATACGCTGGATGATAGTAGAAAAGCGTGTGGATGGAGGGAATTATTATAGGCTTTCACCAACCCCTGAAAGGAATTTAGTTCGTAGAAGAGACGCGATAGTTGCGCTCCAAAATATGCGAGAAGCAATTCAATCTAGCGGTATTAAGGTTGGTCCTAACAAAGAAGACGATCCGATAATCGAGGTTGATAACCTAATTTCCACACTAAATGTAAATGAGCAGCGTCTCTCAAGCGAAGTAATTAAGAGTATAAGTTCTGTTGCCACTATGTTTTTGAGTTCCGGGATCGCTGCTGCGATTGAGCCATTACAGACGTTGGCGCAGGAGTTAAATGAATTAGTAAAGGCTGAGCAAAATCATCCACATGACATCGCACGGAATCAACTTCGTAAACTCGTGCCTAACTTTCTATTTTTCGATGAAGAAGCAAGAAACCTTCAATCGGAATATGATTTAGGACAAGTTTCAAGTAATCCTCCTGTTGCCTTAGCAAATCTTGTCCGGCTTGCGCAACTTGATTTGAATGACCTGATGCGCGCGATAGGTGAAGCTGATCATGGATATGTTGAGACCATTTTGGAAGCAGCAAATAAACAACTTGAAGAAGTATTTTCAAATTATTGGTCTCAAGCGAAGGTGGCTGTCCGTCTGAGGGTTTCTCAAACGACTTTATATATCCTCGTAGGAGGAGCAGGCGCAGGTTATGTAGCAATAGCAGAACGGAGCGATGGCCTTCGTCAATATGTTGCATTAGTTGCGTTCGCCTCTATCACAGAAACTACACAAGTGCCTATCTTGCTAATTGATGAGCTTGAGACACATTTACATTATGATGCCCAAGCAGATTTGGTTCAGATGTTAGCAAAGCAGAAAATCGCAAGCAAAGTTATCTACACCACTCATTCTGTAGGCTGTTTACCAGAGGATCTTGGGACGGGCGTGCGGTTGATTGACCCAAATGGTTCAACAACCAGCAAAATTCAAAACTGGTTTTGGGAGAGCGACGAGCCAGGCTTCTCACCTTTGCTCTTCGGCATTGGTGCTACGACTTTAGCTTTTCTGCCAGTTCGTTTTGCGCTAATAACAGAAGGACCGACGGATATAATATTACTGCCTACTTTGTTCAGAGAGGTGACAGGGCAGTCTTACCTTGGTTTCCAAGTAGTCCCAGGGCTGTCTGTCGCGAATGAAACAGAGATTGGAATGCTGGAAAATGGTGCGCCTCGCACATCATACCTGGTTGATTCAGATAAGGGTGGGAGAGACCTTAAACGCCAACTGCGTCAAGCAGGCATACCTGAGACGCGAATTTTTAGCTTGCCAGATGATAAGGGCTTGGAGCCTGTTCTTGAAGATTTCATTGAGGCAGATGTGTATCTCCAAGCTGTGAACGAAGAGTTAAGGCGGTCTCATGGCGAATCGGTTTCGTTCCCTGACAGTGACTTACCAGTTACTGGCAGGCCGGGGGCGGTTGAAGAATGGTGTAAGAATAAGAGTATTAAGGCTCCGAATAAAAGGGCGATAGCATATAGAATTTTAGAAATGAGGAATGAAAGGCCGATATTGTTCAACGATTATCAAACTCAGTTCAAGCAACTATACAATGACATCAAGGATGCTCTAGAGCAAAGTAAGGCTTAATTCCATGTTTGACTTGTTTATTTGCAACGGGTACAACTAATTTAGAAATTTCACTTTCGACAAGCGGATTAGTAAAGTCACATGAGTGAAAATTAGAAAGGGCGCGTAAACTCCTTTGAGTTTACGCGCCCTTTTTTTTGGGCTGACGGCAGCGCGTGATTAGTGTCCCGGCTTCAACACGATCTTGATGCACTCGTCTTCCTTGTCGGAGAAGATTTTGTAGCCTTCGGCCGCGTCTTCGAGGCGCATCGGGTGCGTGATGACGAACGAGGGATCGATCTCGCCGTTTTGAATCCGTTCCATAAGCGGTTTCATGTAACGCTGGACGTGACACTGGCCGGTCTTGATCGTCAGCGAGCGGTTCATCACCGAACCCATCGGGAACTTGTCGATCAGCCCGCCGTAGACGCCGACGACCGACACGGTGCCGCCGTTGCGGCAACACATGATCGCCTCGCGCAACGCGATGGGTCGGTCAGCCTCGCCCATCACGGCCTGCATGGCGCGGTCGTAGGCGTAGCCGACGCCGTGCGAATGCGCCTCCATGCCGACGGCGTCCACGCACCCGTCGGGGCCGCGCCCGCCGGTCATCTCCATGAGCGTCTCGTAGACGTTCTGCTCCTCGTAGTTGATCGTCTCGGCCTTCGCCTTCTCCCTCGCCATCCGCAGGCGTTCGGGGAAGCGATCAATACCGATGACACGCTCCGCGCCGAGCAGATATGCGCTCGCCATGGCGAACTGCCCGACGGGGCCGCAGCCCCACACGGCGATGGTGTCGCCCGGTTGGATGTTGCACATCTCCGCGCCCATGTAGCCCGTGGGGAAGATGTCCGAGAGGAACAACACCTGCTCGTCCGGCATCCCCTCGGGTACTTTGATCGTGCCTACGTCTGCGAAGGGCACGCGCGCGTACTCGGCCTGCCCGCCCGCGTAGCCGCCCGTCAGGTGCGAGTAGCCGAAGATGCCGCAGGGACTATGGCCGAACATCTTCTCGGCCATCCATGCGTTCGGGTTCGTGTTCTCGCACAGGCTGTAGTCCTGCCGCTGGCAGAAGAAGCACTTGCCGCAAGAGATCGGGAAGGCTGTGACGACGCGGTCGCCGACCTTCAGGTTCCGCACGTCGGGGCCGATTTCGACGACCTCGCCCATGAACTCGTGGCCGAGTATGTCGCCCTTCTCCATCGTCGGCATGAAGCCGTTGTATAAATGCAGATCGGAGCCGCAGATGGCGGTCGAACTTATTTTCAGGATGGCGTCCTGTCGGTTCAAAATCTTCGGGTCGGGCACTTCTTCGACCCGCATGTCCCGCTTGCCATACCAACATGTCGCTTTCATTACGTTCCCCCTTTTCAACTTTCCCAGAAGTCACACGCGGCACTCTCAGTTGAGCCACACCGCGCCTTGATGTGTCAGACCTTCAACGCCCGTCGCCGTTCGCGGAAGGCTGAGCCGGCCGTTGCTCGGTCGCGCCCGTGCCGCGGATAGTGCCGTCTGAGACGACCACCTCGCCCGTCTCGATCACCTGCTTGAAGCGACGCAAATCCGACCCCACCTGAAGCTCAGGTTCTTCGCCGAGGAGTTTCGCCACGGCCACGCCCAGTTTTCCGCCCGGCGGGTTGTAGTCGATCTCCACGTGGACGATTGTGCCGCGGCCCCCCGGCGCGCGCTCGAAACGCACAGACCCGCGGTTGTACACGTCAGCGCCTTCGAGCGAACGCCACGCGATCAACTCGTTCGGCCGATCCTCCGTGATCTCTGCATCCCACTCGACGGTTGTCCCGGCCGGGGCGGTCGCCACCCAGTGCGAACGGCCGTCGCCCTCGACTTTCACAGACTCCAGGTGATGCATGAAGCGCGGCAAATTCTCGAAGTCGTGCCAGAAGTTGTACAACTCTTCGGGCGTGCTGTTGATGATGATGCTCTTGTTCACGCGATTACTCTTCGCTTCGTCGCCCGCAGGGTTACTAAGTGCGAGTTGCCGCGAGCAGATCACGTCGAGCGCCGTCACCGTCAACACGTTCGCTGTGGCGAAGGCCACGCGCCCCTTGTTCGTGTTGGGCGAAGCGAAAGCCCCGCCCAGACAGGCGAGGTCTATCGCGTCGCCGACGACTCTCGACCAGACGGTCGCCGCCGACCGACCGTTCTGCGAGAGGATGGCGACGCCGTGCGCGATCTCGCGCAAGCCAAGCAGGCGAATCAACAGGCGGTTGCTGCTGTCGCCGCGCACGCCCACGATTTTCGCGATGCCGCGCGGGGCACACGCTTCCGCCAGCCCCAGCCCGATGCTGAACCAGCCCAAACCGCGCGCCAACTCCTCGCCGTTCTTCTTAGAATTCACCAGCGCGCGCCCGTTCCTACCCTCCACGCCGCTCTCCGGCGCAATCTCCAACGCCAGTCTGTCTTGCTTGCCGCCCGAACGAGCCGCCGTAGAACCTCCGGCCTTCTCGCCCCGTCTCTCCGCCCCTTGCGCTTTTCTCTGCGTTCCCGTCGCCATTGTTAACACCCCCTCTAATCGATTGATCGCCCCGCAGACTTCCGCTCGAAAGCGTCTCCGCGAAGCGCATGTGTTTAATTGCTCAACTCCCGCCCCCTTGTTCGCCGGAAGCGTTCGCGCTTGCTGCTCCAGCGCCCGCGAGCGTGCGGACAAAAATAAAGGGATGAAGCCCCCACATGGATGGAGGTTTCATCCCTCTCAAACTGTCACTTAAGCAGGCCACGCCGCGACCGCGCAGCCGCCTGCCGCCCGTCTCTCCGAATCGCCGCCTGCCAGCCGCAGCCCCCTTGCGCACACATCTCGAAACTCCCCAAGCCCGTGCAAGGCGACCCGCGCGACGCCGCCTTAACCGGACGGCGTCATTCGGGACGGGAATATGCATCCCCGTGGGGAGTTGAATATTCCCTGCTGACCACGTCGGCGCTCTGAATTGTTTTCTCCGGCTTTAGCCTGAGAACTTAACGTGTCGCTCGCCCCTCTGTCTGTACTATAGAGGACATTAGTTGTGTTAAATTTGTTCATCTCATGGAGATTTCATTACTCCGCACCCGCGCCGCGTGCGCCGCGAAAGCGAACCACGCGCCTCGTTCGCGCATCGCACACAAGCACGGCGGCGCTTGAACGTCTGCCCACGTATCGTCATACTCTCCCCGGTGCAAAATTTATTCACGTCCTGAATCTGGAGACACCGATGAGAAAAAGTTTTTTCCGGCATGGCGTCGCGCCGGTCGCGCTTCTGTTGACACTATCGGCCGCAGCCGCAGCCCAATCGGGCGCAACCCGCCCGCGCCGCGTAGACCCTTCGGCCAACACCACGCCGCCCCCCGCAACGAGGCAGACGCCCGCCGCGACGCAACCGCGCCCGACGACTACAAACACGCCCGTCGCTTCCACCTCCGCTTCAGGCGACACCGCACGCGCCTTCTCCCTGTTGCAACAGAAGCAGTACGAGGCGGCGGCGCGTGAGGCGCGCGCGGCCGCAGCCGCCGACCCGAAGAACAGCGAGGCGTGGAAGATCGCGGGCTTCGCCGCGTTTAATTTGAATCAATTTAAAGAAGCCGCGGCCGACTTGCAGCGCGCCCTAGACCTCCAGCGCGCAGCGAAAGAGGAAGACGCGCCCACGGTGGACGCGCTGGCGAAGTCGCTTGTTCGTTCCGACGAGTTCGAGCGCGCACTGCCGCTCCTCGTCACAGCCACGTCGCGCGCGGGCGCGACGCCCGACGCCACGCTCCTCTATTATCGCGGCCTCTCCGAATACCGTACGGGCAAACAGGCCGAGGCCGAGCGTTCCTTCAATGCGGCGGTGAAGGCCGAGCCGAAAAATTCCGCCTCGCTCTTTTACCTCGGCCGCATCAGTTACGAGCGCAACCAGACCGACGCCGCCATCGCCGCGCTCAACCGCGCCACGCTGGCCGACCCGCGTTTCAGTGAAGCATGGACGCTCCTGACCTACGCTTACCTACGGCGCGCCGGCACTGCGACCGTGCCCGCGAAGGCCGACGCAGACTACTTAAACGCCGTGCGTTCGAGCGATGCGCTCGTGCGCGTGCGCCCGAACGACGAAGCGGTGGCGGCCTTGAGCGGCCAAGCCTTGATCGGCGCTAAACAGTTTGCGCGCGCCGTCACGGTGCTCGAACGCGCGGGCGCGAACCCGAACGCGCAGGGGCAGACGCTCTACCTGCTCGGCGTCGCCTATTCACGCGCCAAAAACTTCCCCAAAGCCATCGCCACCTTCGAGCGCGCCGCCGCCAAGACCTCTGACGACCCGAACATCTACCGCGAACTCGGCTACGCCTACGAAGTCTCCAAGCAATACGGCAAAGCCCTCACCGCCTACCAGAAAGGCGCGGAGCTGCTGCCCGACGACGAAGACTTCCAACAGTCGATAGAACGTGTCAAGCCGTTCGCGAAATGAAAGTGATGAGTAATGAAAGTGATGAGTGATGAGTTGAAGACATGGATTTTGTTTTTACTCATCACTCATCACTCATCACTTTTCTTACTTGAAACCTTACCCCGCAAGCGGTAGCATCCAGCCATGAACAAACCAGACACTTCTCACCTTCGCCGGATCGTTAAAATGCGCGGGTTGACATTCGTCGCCATCGTCGCCTGCCTGCTCGCGGGCGCGCAGACGACGCGCGCGGCGCAGTGGCACGGCCTTGAGCCTTTGAAGTCGCGCCGCGTGGATGTGGAACGCGAACTCGGCCAACCCATCCAACAGGAGTTGAGCGCGACCAACTCGCTCAACTTCAAAGTTGCGGGCGGGCTGGTGACAGTCACGTTCGTGGACGCGAAGTTCATCCAGACGAAAAAACTCTCGCCGGGCGTGGAGGGCACGGTGCTGCTCATCGTCCTCCGGCACGAGAGTTCTTCCGACACGCCGGAGTCTCTCGCGCTGGCGAACAAGAGCGGTTTCACCCGCGAAGAAAAAGATGGCATGACCGTCTTCTACAACCAGAAGGACGGCATCACCTACACCTTCATCAACGGACGACTCAAGACCACGCGCTACGCGCCCGCCACCGAACAACTTTTGCGCGCGCAAAGAGGATGAAATTAAGGGATGAGGGCGGAGGGATGAGGGATGAATCAGGAAGCACTTAATCGTCTTGAGTTGTTTTCTTCATTCATCCCTCATCCCTCCGCCCTCATCCCTTCCTAGCCATGTTGTATCGCCCACACCTGAATGCGGAGTTGAATAAGCGGCGCGAGGAGTTTGTGCGCTTCGAGGCGGCGTGGGGCGCATCCGTCGGAACTTATGCGCGGCGTCTGCGTGAACTCGGCGGGCGCACGTCCCGTGAGATCAGGGCGGAGGCGGCGCGTGCGATTGCGTCGGGCGCGGCGCGTGCGGCGGGCGCGCTGCCCACGTGCGAATTGGATAGCGCGGGCGCGTTCGTCGTCCCGTTCGGCGTGCGCTGGCGTTCGCATGAAGAGGCGCGGCGCTGGGCGTTGGAAGTATTGCAGGGGCGCGTGACGTGTGCGGCGGACGGCAGCCAGATTTTGCCCGGACGGGAAATCAGTCTCCCAGTCGCGGCGGTGCAGGCCGCGTGGTTCGAGAACCCGCACACGCCGGAGGGGCAGGATAGTTATCGCAAGGAGTCGAGGTTCGCGCTCATCACGCCGGAAGAGTTGTTGCAGGCGGAGGGCGGGGCGGCCACGGCCGCAGACCTCGTCGGCCTGCGCCGCTTCGAGTTGGAACTCGAAGCGCTCTCGGAGTTTCTCGAACGCCGTCGCGGCTGGCGCGCACGCGGCGAGCGCACGCCCGTCGCCTTCTTCGACGGCACGCTCCTGCTCTCGACGACGCGCACGCGCACTCAGAACATCGACGCAACGCTTTCGCGCGGCTACGTCAAAGCGATTGCCGAGGCCGTCGAACTCTCGCGCGAGACGGAAGTGCCGCTCGTCGGCTACATAGATCAATCTTACGCGCGCGACATCGTGCGCCTGCTCGACCTGCTTTCCACTGATGCGCCGCCCGCCGCGACCGTCTTCGATGCGCGCCTGCTCTCGGCCACGAGCGTCGCCGGCAACGGCACACTCTTCGGCGCGTGGGGCGACCGCACAGTCTTCTGCGAATGCGTGCGCGATGGGCTGACACAGGACTTCGAGGACGCGCAGGGCAACCCGCTCGTCGGCTTCGTCTACTTACAGACGACGGGCGAGGGCGCGCCCGCACGCCTCGACATTCCCGTCTGGGTTTATCAAGAGGGATTGTTGGAGGAGGTCGTCAACACTGTGCGCGCCGAGTGCGTCGTGGGCAACGGTTATCCTTATGCGCTGGAGACGGCGGACGCGGCGGCCGTCATCACGGGGCACGACCGCGTGCAGTTTTTACGCGCGATGCAGGAGTTTGCCGCCGAACAAAATCTGGGCTTCCAGGTTTCGCGAAAACCCGTCAGCAAGATGCGCCGCCGTTAATCGTTCAAGTGTTTGATGCCGGTGTGAATTTTATGAACCGCACGAAGGAAGAGATGCACGGAGAGCCGGGCGGTCGCGCGTCGGCCGCTTTGAACTGCCCCGCGTGCGGCACGGCGGCGCGGCGCGCTTCTGCGCACTTCTGCGCGACGTGCGGGCGCGGTTTGCGCGAACGCGCCTACGCCCCGGCCGATTCGCTCTTCGCGTCCTACCATCAGCAGCGCAACCGCCCTGCGACGT
>DASVPS010000226.1:0-17226 GCA_036389555.1 Pyrinomonadaceae bacterium | reverse complement strand
GCGTCTGCATTCGAAAATGTGATTCGAGACTACCTTGCGAAGGTTGCCGCCAATTTTAGGTCGTAACGCAAAAAGAACCTTCCGCGCTCTCGATAACGCCCGTTTATGTACAAAGATCGTCCACAATGCATGCATATCCGTATCATGCAAATTCACTGAAATGCATGCGGAATAGCCTTTTTCACTGCGAACCGGGTGAACTCCTCCCCGTTAACCATACTACTTGCAAATAGCGTGCGCGTGAGGGACGTGCGGCGTCTTTTTCGCGCCCGTGCTATGCTCGCGGCCAGCACATTCAAGGAGTTTGAAGATGACTTCCGAAGACCCCAGAGCGACGATTCATTACGCGGGCGACGACCTCTTCGTCGCCATCACGCCGAGCGGCCATGCGCAGACGCTCGACACACGGCACGAACGCTCCGCCGCCGCCACGCCGATGGAACTACTGCTCCTCGCGCTCGGCAGTTGCACGGCCGTCGACGTGATCTCGATCCTGCACAAGAAGCGCGAGCGCGTGACCGATTACCGCGTCGAAGTGCGCGGCGCGCGGCGCGCGGAGCACCCGCGCAAGTACACGCGCTTCGAGGTGCGCCACATCGTCACCGGCCACGGTGTGTCGGAGAAAGCCGTCGCGCAGGCCATCGAACTTTCCGAGACGAAGTATTGCAGCGTCGCCGCCACGCTCAGCCCCGGCGCGGAGATCGTTTCGAGTTTCGAGGTTCGCGAAGACGAAGGCCAAGCCGATAATTGAGACGATGCTTGAGACGCCGCTTCAACTACGATGAAAGCGTGCGCTGCCGGCGGGTTGGCTGCTAGAATAGCCCACGCACTGACCGGCACACTTCAACCAAGAGAAGGAGAATCGAGAAATGGCTGACCAGAATAAAAAATGCGCGAACGCCAGTTGCACCTGCCCGGCGGACGAAGGCGAGAAGTATTGCAGCGCCTACTGTCAGGGCAAGGCCGGCACGACGACGATTGATTGCGACTGCGGCTGTCCCTCCTGCCGCAGCAACATCTAGTTCTTTCAACGGCCGGCTGAAGCCTTGCTCCGCTTTCATCTGGAAGTTTACGCTTCGGCCGGTCGCCCCAAACGCTCTCCCCGCCCGGCGGCGCACGTCTTCCGGTGTTCACGCATCGAACGAACCACGCGCCACTCCCCGCTTCCGGCGAAGCAGGCGACCGATAGAGTCCAATAATTTCGTTCTAACAACGTCTATGTTTGTTTCCCTGTCCCAGTATATTTTTGCAGGTCTGCTCACGCTCGCCTTCGCCCCTGCGTGTACGCAGGTCGAAGTGCAGCCCGCGGCCGTCTCGAACGACGCCGCCGACACGCCCACGGTTGATTATGCGGCAGAGGCCGCAGCCGCAGCCGCGACTGCGGGGGGGCAGGGCGATGCCGCGCTCGTCAATGCGCGGCGGCTCGACCGCGAAGGCCGTTCCATCGACGGCCAACTCGCACAACTCGCCCCGGCCGAACACATGCGCCGCGCCGCCGCCTATCACGCCAACCGCGCCTTCGCCGAAGCGCGCGAACACTGGCAGACGCTCATCGCGCGTTACCCGACGGATGCGAACGTGCCCGCCGCGCTCTTCGGCATGGGTCGCACCTTTTATCAGGAACGTCGCTACGCCCAAGCGCTGCCTTTTTTCGACCGGCTGGGGCGCGAGTTCACGAGCTACAAGGACGGGCGCGAGGGTTTCTACTACATCGCCGCGACGCTCCTGCGTCTCGACCGCATGGCCGAGGCCGCGACCCGTTATGGCGATTACGTCGCGCGTTTCCCGCAAGGTGAGCGCATCGAGAACGCTTACCTCAACGCGATTGACAGTTGGCGCGAGGCGGGACGAGATGAAGAAGCCCGCCAGTGGATCGTGCGCGCGCGCGAACGTTTCAGCGGCACGCCGACAGCGACCAATGCCCTCTTCGCGCGCCTGCGACTCGAAGTCGCGGGGCGCGATTGGCAGTCGGCTCTGCGCACGGCAGACGAATTGCGAGTTGCGCGTTTCACTCCCGCCATCCAGACCACCGCGAACGAAGTCGCCTACCTGCGCGGCTTCAGTCTCGAACAGTTGAAGCAGAAGGCAGAGGCCGCCGCGGCCTATCAATCTATTCCCGATCACATCTCTTCTTATTATGGCGGGCTTGCCACCGCGCGCCTGCGCGAGTTGGACGCCGCCTCTAAACGCATCGCCGAGGCGCGCGACCTGTCCGTGCGCCGCCAGTTGGACGCGGCGACGGCTGCATACCCCGCGCCGTATCGCGAAATCCTCCTGCGCGCGACGAGAGGACGAAACGTCGATCCGAGATTCGCGCTCGCCATCATGCGACAGGAGAGCAGTTTCAAAGAACGCGCTCGCTCGCTTGCCGCCGCGCGCGGCTTGCTGCAACTGACGCCGGAGATCGCCTTGAAGTACGGCGAAGGAGCGGGATTTAAAAATGTGCGTGAGGATGATCTGTACAGCCCGGAGGTAAACATCAGGATCGGCGTCGCGTATCTGGCCGATCTCTTCCGCATGTTTCCGAACTTACCGGAGGCCGTCGCCGCTTCTTACAACGGCGGCGAAGACAACGTCGCGCGCTGGGTGCGGCGCGCCGTTCACGACGATGCGGGCGTCTTCTCTTCCGAAGTCGGCTTCGCGGAATCGAAAGATTACGTCTTCAAAGTGATGGCGAACTATCGCGCCTACAAACAACTCTACACTTCCGATCTCAAACGACGATAACTTCTCGCGCGCTATTCTCTACCGGCAGGCATCGGCTCCGGCGCAAACTCCAACTGCCCGTTAGCCCAGGTCGCGCGCGGTTCGAGCGCGATGTCTCCCATGACCATTACGTGACCGGGCGCGGGCGGCTCTTCCTGCGGTTCGGAACTCGTGAGCGGCACGGGAGAGATCAAATCGAGGTTAGCATCCGTCGCGGCGTCCAGCGAGTTTCGCGCCGTCTCCAACCCGGCGAGAACGGCCATGCCCGCGAAGAAACTCAAGACCGAAGAGACGGCCGCACGCGAAAATCCCGACACGCGACGTTTGAGCGCGCGCAAGCCCACGGGACAGTTGGCGGTCAGGATCGTGCCGTCCGCGCGGTGATAGTAGCGCACGCACAGTCGCCCTTCCGTACTCGTGACGAGCGCCTCCGCGTCCTTCTTCGTCATGTTGGAAAGGTTGTAGACGTTCATGCTGCACTGGTCGCAGAAACGCACGCGCTCGTTGCCGCGCATGCGCTCCCAGTCGGCGCTGCATGGCGCGGCCACCCTGACGTGCGAGAGCGGGTCGGTGTATTGAGCCATAGTTAAAAAGACCTCCGCCAAATTTCAGTTCGACCAGGACTGAGCATTTAGACGCCGCGAGTTCTCATTCTGTTCCCGAACCTGAACGTCCGCGCCCGCCGCTTATGGCTCCGGGGAAAACTGGCGGTCTTCAAATCCGCGCGCACGCTCGCGCCGACGCAAAGGATCGGGCTGCGACGGATAGTTGCGCGGCAACACGCCGAGCCGCACCAGCGCATCGCGAAACTCGTAGCGCAACGTCACCTCTGCCGCCGGACTCGGCTCCAAATCCATCTGCACGCTCCACACGTCGTTCGAGACCGAACGCCCGATGCCTGTGGCCGCGTATTCCTCGTCCGCATCGGGCGCCGTCATCACACGCCCGCTCGTGCTCCCTCTTTGCGCGCTCGACGCCGATGGCGCATCGTCGTGCGTCCGCCGCTTCGATTCGCTGCGGTCTTCGTGGCGGGGCTGCGCTTCGTGCGGGCGCGGCGGCAGGAGAATCTCCGAACGATTGCGCCGCTCGCGGAAGAAGACGGCGGTGATGACGCCCATGTCCGAAGGCCGCCCGATTCTGTTCGCGTAGGAATTTCGCTCGTCTGTGAAGTAGAAGCGGCGTGCGCGCGTGGAACTCATCTGCCAACCGTTGACCGTGATCGAACCGTAGGGAGGAATGACCCATTTGCTCGCATCGCGCGCGGTCGTGCGCCGTGCGTCAATCGTGTTGAGGCCGTCCACCGAGAGCGCGACGGCCACCCGCACCGGCAGCGGGTTACTCAGCCTGAGCGCATACTCCTCGCCTTCGACAGCTTCGATGTAGACCCTGCCGCGCGCCGGATACTTGTCGCGCGCCCGCCCCCCGGCCAAAACTTCGACGCCGAACCTTTCTTGAATCGGTCTGTGCGTAACGATGTGCCCGCCCGTTCGCTGCGCTCCGCCGTGCCCGCCGTGGTTCGTCCCGTTGCCCTGTGCCGCGACCAGCACGGCCAAAGTCGCGATCAGCGCGATACCCGTCAACGCCTTCAAAGCTCTACGCATAAGTGTTTCTCCCTCCCGAATATTTCTCTCCCCGTCGTTTGAACGCGGCGCGCAATTATTTCTTGCAGCCCCCGCCGCACTTTGTGATACAAGATTTCCCGCCCCGGAGGAGCAACTGGAGAAGATGATCAATTTCGACGCCGACGCCTGCCAAAATCTCGACACAGCCCTCGGACGCGAGTGGCTGGAGACAAACTATCTCGGCGGCTTTGCTTCCGCCACCATCACCGGCACGAACACACGCCGCTACCACGGCCTGCTCACCGCCGCGCTCCGCCCGCCCACCGGCCGCGTCGTGCTGCTCTCGAAACTGGAAGAGACGCTCGTCCTCGACGGCGAGCGTTTCGATCTCTCGACCAACTATTACGAACCGGGCGTCGTTCACCCGCAAGGCTTCCGGCAACAGGTGAATTTCCGGCTCGACCCCTTTCCCGTCTTCACTTATCAAGCCGGCGACGCGCGCGTCGAAAAAACAATCTTCATGCCCCACGGCGAGAACGCCACGGTCGTGCGCTACCGCGTCCACGCGCCGCGTGCGAGCGCGGCGTCTCTGGAGATTCGCCCGCTCGTCGCCTTCCGTGATTATCATTCTTTGCAGCGCGAAGCCCTAGACATTTTCCTCAAAGCCGAACTCCGGCAGAACCTCGTCAGCCTGTTCAAACAGGACGACGGCACGCGCCTCTTCCTCGCACACGACGCGGGGCATGCCTCCATCGAAGGCTACTGGTACAGGCGCTTCGAGTATCCAGAGGAACGCGCGCGCGGTTTCGATTTCCACGAAGACCTCTTCAACCCGTGCCTGCTCGTCTGGCAAATCGAGCATGACACGACTTGCGACCTCATCGCTTCGACCGAAGAACATGCCGCCGCGGATGCCGCCACTCTGGAAACGGGCGAACGCGCGCGTCGTCGCAGCGACGCGGCCGTTGTCGGTGAACCTGCAAGCGGCGTCAGCAAACCTGCGGGCGGCACAAATACGTTAAGCGGTGAAAGTACGGGCGGTGCAAATGCGTCGGACGGTGAAAGTGTGGGCGAAGTTGACGACGATGATTATGTCCGTTCGCTCGTCGCAGCGGCGGATCAGTTTCTCGTCCGACGGGGCGATGAACTCAGTTCGGTGATCGCAGGTTATCACTGGTTCACGGACTGGGGGCGCGACACGATGATCTCGCTCACCGGCCTCGCCTTCGCGCGCGGGCAATTCGACACGGCGCGCGAAATCCTGCTGGCCTTCGCCGCGCACATGCGCGAGGGCGTTATCCCGAATCGCTTCCCCGACGGCGACGAGGAGCCGGAGTACAACAACGTGGACGGCACGCTCTGGTTCGTCAACGCCGTCGGCGAACTCGCGCGGCGCACGGGCGACATCGAATTCGTACATGAACACCTCTACGCGCGCCTCAGGGAATTCATAGAGTGCCATGAGCGCGGCACGATCTACTCGATCCGCGTCGATCAGGACGGACTCCTCAGCGCGGGTCAGGACGACGTGCAGTTGACCTGGATGGACGCCAAGCTCAACGATTACGTGGTGACGCCGCGCGCCGGGAAGGCCGTCGAGATACAGGCGCTCTGGTACAACGCGCTACGCACCATCGAAGAGATCGCGGCGCGCGTGGGAGACGACTGGATGCGCAACCACTGCCGCGCTCTGGCCGAACTCGCGCGCGCCAGTTTCCACGGGCTGTTCTGGAACGAGGCCGATAGCTGCCTCTACGATTACATCAGCCCGGCGGGCGAACCGGACGCGGCCATTCGCCCCAACCAAATCTTCGCACTCAGTTTGCCGCACCCGATCATGACGGGCGCACGCTCGCTCTCCGTCGTCGCCACCGTCCGGCGCGAACTGCTTACGCCCTACGGGCTGCGTTCGCTCTCGCCGCGCCACCCCGATTACCGGCCACACTATGAAGGCGACTCCTACTCGCGCGACACGGCCTATCATCAAGGCACGGTCTGGGCGTGGCTCATCGGCCCTTTCATCACCGCACATCTGCGCGCGCACGGGCGCACGCCCGCGAGCCTCGAACAGGCGCGCGCCTTTTTGCGCGCTTTCCGCGAACACCTCTCGGAGGCGGGCGTCGGACAGGTCTCCGAAATCTTCGACGGCGATGCGCCGCACACGCCGCGCGGCTGCATCGCGCAGGCATGGAGCGTCGCCGAACTGTTGCGTTGCGAGTTGGAAGAGTTGAGGGAGATTGAACCACGAAAGCACAGCAATTAACCCATGAGGTGTCAATAAATGCCGACCTCCGCGCCGCCCCCTTACTTCCCGCAAAACCCGCTGCTCCCGCCCGACGAGAACCGCGCGCGGAAAGTTAAACTCGCCATCGCCGGTTGTCTCATCATGCTGCTGCTCGTCGTCGCCGGGATCATCGCCGGCGTCATCTATCTGATCAGGGCGTGATGGCTGCGCGAACTAAAACCCCTTCAGATGAAAATTCGTATCAACCTTCGCGGCTGAAATTTTTTGGAAGCAAACGGTCGCCTGCATCGTCTGATAGTTGAGCGATCTCTATCCAGCAGCGAGGTTGATATGGACAAAGCACTTCAACACGAGAACCGCCGGAGTTTTCTCAAGCGCGCTTCCCTCTTCGCCATCGCACTGCCCGCCGGAGTTTTAATCAACTGCGCCCGACCCGCACGCACGCAGCCCGCGCTGTTCGAGCCGCGGGCGGAAACCAAGGGTCGCGTCGGGGGCTCTTGCGAGGGTTGCGAGGCCATCTACGAGGGCATGCCGTCGCGGCTCGATTGGGAGACGAGGATCGCCGCCGCGACAGAGCCGGGCGAGCCGTTGGAGGCGAGCGGCGTGATCTATCAGCCCGACGGGCGGACGCCCGCGCCCGGCGTCATTCTCTACGTCTATCACACAGACGCGCGCGGCATCTACGCGCCCGCGCCCGATGCCACCGGCCACGCACGCAGGCACGGACACCTGCGCGGCTGGGTCAAGACGAACGCCAGGGGCGAGTATAAATTCGTCTCGATCAAGCCCGCGTCCTACCCGAACAGCAACATCCCTTCGCACATACACCCGATCATCAAAGAGGCGGACAAGAACGAGTATTACATTGACTTGTGGGAGTTCGAGGGCGATCCCTTTCTGACGGAGAGCGAACGCTCGCGGCGCAGGAATATCGGCGGCTCAGGCGTCGTCCGCCTGACGCGGAGCGCGGGCGGCGTCTGGCTCGCCAGAAGAGACATCACCCTCGGTCTCAACGTGCAGAACTACAGGTGAGATCGGGCGCGTCTTCGTTTGCGCATGAAACGAGACAAGGCGTGATATGTCTGAAACGAGACGAAGCGCGCCCCGTCATTTCTTCAGGCGTCGCGCGACGACGAGACAAGCGAGCAGCATCGTGATGGCGGCCGAGAGCAGGCAGTATTGACAGAAGGCGTGTAGGACGAAGGCTTGCAGGTAGAGCAGCCAGAGAGACGTGGCGAACATCAGCGCGACGAGGACGGCCAAAAGATTCCCGGCGCGCTGTGAGCCGAAAGCCGCGAGCGTGGCGAGGCTGAAGGCCGTGAAATACGCCAGCGCGCCGAGGAGCGCGAGCGGGTAGCCGCCGATGGTTGCGTAAGGACTGCCGAGGACTTCGGAGCAGCCGCTCGTGACGGTGCAGCGGACGCTTCTGCCCGTCAGATGTTCGGCCGTGAGATAAACCGCGTCGGCCAGACCCACGAGCGACAACACCGCGGCCAGCGAATAGAGACGCGAGACGCGCGGCGGCGATGTTTCGCTCGCGCGCGCGCTCTTGAAGCTCGCTCTATCGGTGGCGTCCACTTATTTTGCCGCCAGTTCGCGCTCGATGACGGCGCGCAGGCTGTCGTAATTCGTGACCACTTCAAAGGGTATCTCGCGCCCGTTGATAAACACGGTCGGCGTGCCCGTCACGCCGCGCACCGTGGCCTGCGCTTCGTCGTTCCTGATGCGGTTGCCGATGGCGGGGCTGTCCAGGTCGCGCGTGAATTTGTCGAGATCGAGGCCGAGCGTGCGCGCGTAAGATAAGAAGATGGTGCGCGCCGTCTCGGTGTCTTTCCATTCCTTTTGCTTCTCGAAGAGCAGGTCATGCATCTGCCAGAACTTGCCTTGCAGCGCGGCGGCCTCGGCGGCGCGTGCGGCGGTCTCGGCGTGCTTGTGCATCGTCCTGAGCGGGTAGTGGTGGAACACGACGCGCATCTGCGTCTCATACTCACCCTCAAGGCGTTTCAGGATCGGGTGGAAGAAACCGCACGGCGGACACTGGAAATCGCCGTACTCTTCGAGCAGCAGGGGCGCGTCGGCGCGACCGCGTATGTGCGCGTTCTGGAGGTTGACGGGCGCGGGCGGGCGCGGCGTCGCGTTGGGCGCGCTGACGGTGGGCGGCAACTGCGCGATGTTCGGTTGCGTGGTCTGATTACCGGATGAGCGCATCATGAGCGCGCCCCCGACGAGCGCGGCGACGAGCACCACGACGATAATGATGATGGGAAGTTTGCCTCTCATAGACGCAGAGGATAACGTCTAGAGAGCGATCCGCGCAATTCGTTGCGTGACATTTTCCAGCCCCACGAAACCGGGCAGCATTTGCAAGCGCTGGTTGACGTTCTGGTCGAAACATTCCACGCCGTCTCTGCCCTTGAAGAGCGTCGCGATCACGTAATCGGTATCGGCCTGCGGCTTCGTGCCCTGCCCGACGGGCGACCAGAATTTCCCTATGATGAACCGCGCGAGCGAGCGCGAATAGCCGGAGCGTTCCAGTTTCAGGCGCGCGATGCTCCAGTAGAAGTGCGAATGCACAGATTCTTCGCGCGCCACCGCGCGAAGCAACTGTTCGAGCACGGGATGACCCGCCAGTTTCCAGAGGCGTCGATAGCCTTGCAGCGTGGTCATCTCGTTGATCGCGCCCCAGACCATGTGTGCGCCGGAAAAATACTTGCCGAAGCAGTTGGTGATGACGGGGTACAGGCGGTTCTCGAAGGTGTAGCGAAACGGGATGGCGGCTCGCGCCTCGGCCTGCCAGCGCTCGCTCGTCGGGTATCCGGCCTCGTTCAAAAAGCGGTTGAGCAAATTGGCGTGTTCGTTCTCTTCCACGCTCCAACGCTCCATGAACTGCCTTATCACGGGATTCTTCCCCGTCGGCGTGCGCATCAGCTCCTCGTAGTAAATCTCCGTGAAGCTCTCCACGTCGCGCATGTACACGATCACATCTTTGAAGGCGGGATTGAGCGGGTGTTCCCGCACCTCTTCCCACTTCACCGACTCCAAAAACTCTGTGGTAATGGCACGGGGCTGCGCCTCATACCAGTTCAGCACGTCTCGTTCTGTCTCAAACACGAAGGGTCTCCTTGAAGTATTGCGAGAGTATTTGTATAAGTGTCCTGACTTATAATTTACGTACAACAGCTTCCCCCGGATTCCCCTGGTAACCTGGCTTCCGCCCCTTCCGTGACATACGGGCGGGTGCAATTACTTCTAAACGGCGCGTGCGGCCAATTGCCGCCGCCAGAAAACGCTACTCTAGAGCGCGCATGGCACAAAATACCAGCATCACGACCGTGGACGACAACCGCGCCGGCTCGCTCTATGATCGCATCGCGCGCCTCTACGACCTGACTTTCAAGTTCAACGGCTACGGGCGCTCGCTCGAACGCTATTTCCGCGAGCATCCCGTGCCGGTCGCCGCCAATGCGCAGGTTCTCGACGCCGGGTGCGGCACGGGACTCCTGACGCTCGCGCTGCTGCGCACGCTCTCCCGCCCCGCGCACATCACCGCCATAGACCTCTCCGCCTCTTCGCTGCGAAAGGCGCGGCAGGCGGTTGGACAGGAGTTACAACGCGGCCGTCCGCATCGAGTCCGTTTCTTGCAGGCCAACCTGCTGTCGCTCCCCTTCGCCGATGAGAGCTTCGATTTCATCGCAACGAGCGGCGCGCTCGAATACGTCTCGCTGCGCGACGGTCTCGGCGAACTCGCGCGCGTGCTCAAGCCCGGCGGACACCTCTTTCACCTGCCGGTTCGACCCGCGCCGGCCAGCACCTTTCTCGAACTCCTCTTCCGCTTCAAAACCCACCCGCCCGAAGAGGTCAACGAAAACACCGAGCGCTACCTGCGCATCGTCTCACGCTATCGCTTCCCCCCCACCGACATCATCGGCTGGACGAAACTCGCCATCATGGCTCAAAAACCGTGAATCGTAAATCGTAAATCGTGAATAGATAAAGCAAACGGGCTGCTGGTTCTTTGTCTATTAACGATTTACGATTCACGATTTACATCCTTTTACGATTTACTCATCCTCTTGAGCACAATCTCCGCGACGGTCGGGATGATGTCGCGGTTGTTGCTGTGTCCCTCTGTGAAGGTGACGAGGACGAAGCGCGCGCCGCCGGGCAGTTCGATGTAGGCAGCGTCGTGGCGCACCTTGCTCGTCCAACCGGCTTTCGACCAGAGACGCGCGCCCTCGTAATTTTTGAGGGCGATGCCGGTGAAGCCTCGCCCCTGATCGTCCGGGTCGCCGCTCTTGCCTGAGAAATCGCGTTTGAGTAGTTCCAACATCTTGTCGGCGCGCATCGGCGTGACGATGCGGCGCGTGGCGATCTCGGCAAGAAGGCGCGCCGTGGCATTCGTGGTCAGCTTGTTGCGGTTCTCGCCTTGCGCGCCGCGCCCGAAGTTCTCGCGTCCGTAAGCGTCTTCGCAGAAGGTCTTCTGATTGATGTTGATGTTCGTGTAGCCGAGCGACGCGAAGTAGCGGTTGACGGCGTTCCGCTTTTCTTGCCACTTACGCATCTCGGCGGGCGGCAACTCCACACCGCTCGAAGTGCCGGTCAACACGTCGAGCACGTAGCCGGTCGCATCATTGGACGAATCCACGATCATGTCGCGCAGCGCCCGACTCAATTCGGCCGTCTCTCGCAGACGCCCGTCTTCCAGCCAGCGCTCTGCCGCCGCCAGGTAAAACAACTTGACGACGCTCGCCGTGTAGATGCGCTCCTCGCCGCGAAAATTCGCCCACACGGGTCGCTCCGGGTCGCGCAGATCGATCAGGGTGATCGCCAGTTGGTTCTCCGCCAGTTGCTTGTCGCTGAAACGTCGCAAGGTCTCGCGCGCGGCTTCGTCAACAATCGCTTGCAGCGCGGGCGACGGCGCGGCGTCGAACTTTTGCGTCCGCGCCGCATGCATGTTGCGATTGGCTTTCTGCCCCCGCGCGGCGAGGTTCGAGATACAGGCCGAAAGACCGAAGACGGTTTGGGCGGCGAGGGCGAGGCAGAGTGTTTTTCTCTTCGACATAAGCAGGTCAGTTTTTCACAGCAGGAAATTGACGAACAGGGTGATGATGAGCGCATTCGAGAAGTCTATGAAGAACGCTCCGACGATGGGCACGGTCAAAAAGCTGCGCGGGGCTGCGCCGTAGCGCGCCGTCAAAGCTTCCATGTTGGCGACGGCGTTCGGCGTGATGCCGAGGCCGAAGCCGATGTGCCCGCTCGTCGTCACCGCCGCTTCATAATCGCGCCCCATCACAACGAACGTCACGAGGAGGGCGTAAATTATCATAAGAACAACCTGAACGGCGAGTATCACGAGCATGGGTACGGCCAGACCGGCCAGTTGCCACAGTTTCAAATCCATCAACGCGATGACCAGAAACAGCGCGAGCGCGATGCCGCCCAGGGCCTCAATCGCGCGCATGTCGAGTTTGAACCAACCGTAGCGATCATCTAGATTCCGCACAAGCGCGGCCACGATCATCGCGCCGACGTAGGCCGGAAGCGTCACGCGGAGGCGCGATAAGCCCACTCCCAGCAGCGCGCCGAAGCCCATCACCGCGAGCAGCACAAGCAAGTTGCGCAACAACTCCGCGCCCGTCAAAGCGGGCGCTTCCACACTCCGCGACCCGTCCGTCTCTTCGTCCGCGCCTGCGAGATTGCCCGTCGCACCGATAGCCCAGAACTCTTCCGCCTCTTCACGTTTCAAGTCCTCACGTTTCGAGTCCTCGCGCGGCGAGGCGAGACGAAAGCGGCGTATGAGCGCAACGGCGACCGGGTTCCCCACGAGGCTTGAGACAAAGATGCCGAAAGTTGCAGACGCGATGATAAGCGCGCCTGCGCCCGTGACGCCCAACGCCTCGAACTCGCCCGTGAACGCCAGCCCCGTCGCAGGGCCGCCCGGCCAGGTCAGTGAGCCGCAGATGACGCCGAGCGCGGCGGGCGCGCCGAGCGCGACGGCGATGGCGATGCCCGCGAAGTTTTGCACCACGGCCGTTCCCGTCGCAATAGTGTAGAAGATGATCAGGCGCAAGCCGCCCGCGCCGAGCAAAGAGAGGGTTGCGCCGAAACCAATAGTGGTGAAGAAAGCGATCTGCAAGGGCGCGCGCAGAGAGGTGTCGAGCGCGACGCCGAGCGTGCCGCGCGAACGCAGAAGCATCACCAGCAGCGCGAACAGCAACCCGCCAATGGCCGCCGCCGGGATGCTCGCGCGTTTGAGAAGCCCTATGCGCTCCTGCACGAAGCCGCCGGCGAACAGAAACAGCGCCGCCAGCGCCAGCGTCAGGACGAGATCGAATTTCAGCGTCCGCAGACCTTCGACAACGGTAAACTCCACTCCAGAGCCTCCGGCTATCTCTTCTCTTCGTAAACGATGCGGCCGTCCATGATCGTCAGGCGAACTTTCGTGCGCTCGATCTCGACGGGGTTGATGCGGAAAATGTCTTGCGAGAGGATGACGAGATCGGCGGGTTTGCCGGGCGCGAGCGTGCCCTTGCTGTGCTCTGCGAACTCCGCGTAGGCCGACCCGACCGTGTAGGCGCGCACCGTTTCTTCGACTGTGATCTTTTGTTCGGGTATCCATCCTTCGGGGTTTTTGCCGTCGAGCGTGCGCCGCGTGACCGCCGCATAGATGCCGAGCATGGGGTTGAGCGGGGCGACGTACCAGTCCGTGCCGAAGGCGAGGATTGCGCCCGCGTCGAGCAGCGAGCGGAATGGATAAGTCGTGCGCGCGCGTTCGTGGCCGATGCGCTTCTCCGCCCAACGCCCGTCGTCAATCGCGTGATAGGGCTGCATCGAGGCGATGACATTGCCGCGCGCGAAACGCGCGATGTCTGCGGCGCGGATGTGCTGTGCGTGCTCGATGCGGAAGCGGCGGTCGCGCGCAGGTTTATGGCGCGCGACCTGTTCGTAGATGGAGAGGATGCGGTCGTTGGCGCTGTCGCCGATGGCGTGAATCATCACTTGCAGCCCCGCCGCATCCGCCGATGCGACGCGCTTGAGCATCTCGCCTTCGGGAAACATCTCGTCGGAGGGGAGGCCGCGCGTGGCGGGCGCATCCATGTACGGGTCGAAGAAGAGCGCGGTGGTCGAACCGAGGCTACCGTCGGCGAAGCCTTTCAACCCGCCGACGCGCAGGAGGTCTGAGCCGAACACTGCGCGCACGCCCGTCTGCGCCAGACGCTCCCAACGCGGGAGCGGCGAGACGGCGTAGACGCGCGTCTTCAACTCGCCGCGCGCCGCGAGCGTTTGGAAGACGCCCACGTCGTCTCCGGCCGACATGTCCTGCACGCTCGTTACGCCGAGGCTCGCCGCGTGCGCAGTGGCGGCGCGTGCGGCTTCGAGTTTTTCGTCGAAGGTCGGCGCGGGAATCTTCGCGTAGACGAAGGCCATCGCCGCATCTTTCAAGACGCCGGTCGGCTCGCCCGTGGCGGGGTCGCGTACGATCAAACCGCCGTCGGGGTCTTTCGTCTCCTTCGTCACACCAGCCAGTTTCAGCGCGGCGCTGTTGGCGAGCGACATGTGTCCGTCGAGGCGATTGACGAAGACCGGATGGTCGGGCGTGAACTCGTTGATCAATTCTTTGGTCGGCAGCGGCGCGCCCGGCCAGCGTTCGTGATCCCAGTCGCCGCCCGTGATCCAACGCCCTTTCGGTATCTGCGCGGCGAATTGGCGGATGCGCGCGGCGAACTCCTGCGGGCTGGCGGCATCGCGCAGTTGCACGCTGGCGAGATGGCCGCCGCCCTCTATGAAATGGACGTGCGAGTCGTTAAAGCCGGGGAGGACGAGTGCGCCTTGCGCGTCAATGACGCGCGTGTGTGCGTCGGCGAGTTTGCGTATCTCGCCGGTCGTGCCGAGGGCGACGATGCGCGTGCCGTAGAGGGCGACGGCCTCGGCCTGTGGGCGCGCCTTGTCCATTGTGCGAACGTTGGCGTTGACGATGATGAGATCAGCCGACATGAGTTGTGCGCGAGCGAGCGCGCCGGTGGTCGAAGCCAGAAAGCACAGGGCGACGACGAGCGAATAGAGGGATCTGATTTTCATAAGAGTCGAGAGATATTTGCACGGCACGCGGGCGCGTAGTGTATCATTGCGCGCGACCTGTCCGGTAGAAAAATCATCAAGCGGGCGACGAGGCGAAAACAAGTTGTCAAACGTGCATTGAGTAAAACAGTTTTCTCGATTCACGATCCGCGTTCTTCTCCCGTCACCTGTCACTCGTCACCCGTCACTTAAAAATATGAATGAAAATCCACTTCGTAAACAGTTGGCGTTTGCCGGCGCGTTGTTGTTCTTCATCGGGATGGTGACGGGACTGTGGACGGCCGCCGCCCTCACCGGCAAGATCGTGGTGGGAATGCCGCGCATGGCTCTCGCGGCGCATCTCAATGCCCTGCTCGGCGGACTGTGGCTCATCGCCGTGGCGTGGAGTTTTGAGTTTCTACATTACGGCGCGAGGGGGTTGCGGCGACTCGCGCTCGGCGTCGGCGTGCCCGCCTACGCGAACTGGCTCGTCACGCTCGTCGCCTCCTTCATAGGCGTCAACGGCCTCGATTACACAGGCCAACGCAGCAACGACGTGATCGCCTTTCTTCTACAGACGCTCGTCGTCCTACCGACCCTGATTGCCTCCGCCTTCTGGGCGTGGGGCTTTCGCGCGAAGCGTGCTTGAAACTTTAAGCCGCACCAGCATCAGCTAACAACAGCATCAGCCATCCCGCAAGGCGTTGAACGCCACGCTCCCGCCGATTAAAGTCAGACGCACACGTCCCTCTCGGTCGAGCGCCGTGAGGTCTGCGCGCTTGCCTTCTTCGATAGTGCCGTAACTTTCCGCGACGCCGAGCAGCCGCGCCGGGTTGGCGGAAGCCATCCGCGCCACATCGGAGGGCGCAACGCCCAGGGCGAGCATCTGCCGCACACCATCACGCATCGTGCTGACCGAACCGGCGATGCTGCCCCGTTCGTTCGCAGTGCGCCCGCCCGCCACTCTAATTGTCTCGCCCCAGATGCGAAACTCGCCGTCGCCCTGACCGGCGGGCGCGACCGCGTCGCTGATCAGGCAGAGCCGTTCCGGCGTCTTGCAGCGCAGCGCAAGTTGCAGCACGAGTGGAGCGACGTGATGCCCGTCGGCGATGATGTCGCAGGTCACGTCGTCGCGGAGGAGTCCCCAGCCGACGGGGCCGGGCGTGCGCTGGTGGAGCGGCGACATGGCGTTGAAGAAATGGGTCATGTGGCGCGCGCCCGCCGCCGCCGCGAGGTCGAGCGTTTCAATGTCCGCGCGTGTGTGGCCGATGGAGACGACCCAGCCGCGCGCCCTCAGTTCGCGTACCAACTCGATGCCGCCCTCGATCTCCGGTGCAACCGTGATCATGCGAATTGATCGCGGCGCGCCCACGACGGGCAAAGCGTCCACGTCTGCGGGCTGGCCGAAAGTGCGAAAGTAGGGCGGGCGCAGCGCGCCGCACTGTGCGCTGTTGATGAAAGGCCCTTCGTAGTGAAGGCCGAGGGCGCGCGCGGCGGAGGGCGTTGCGCTACCATCCTGCGCGCCCAACAAATTTTCGATTGACGCGACGGCGCGCCGGTAATCTTCGACGGGTGCGGGCACGAGTGTCGGCAGCCAGGAGGTCACGCCCTCGCCCGCGAGAAACACGGCGACGCGGTGCAGGTCTTCGGCCGTCGCCTCCATCGTATCCACGCCGACCGCGCCGTGAATGTGCGCGTCTATGAAGCCGGGATAGAGCGTCAACCCGCGTAGATCGACGACCGCTGGATCGCCCGCGCCTTCTGCCGGCGATTTAGCGGTGAAGCCCTCGATGCGCGCGCCTTTGATCAGCACGTTGACGTTGTCTCTTACGCCGTCGGGGAAGACCACGCGCCCGTTCGTCAGGCATAGCTCTCCGCTTTCAACAGACATGCTCGACATCGTCCCTCTCAATTCAGATGATGCAAGCGAGAGAGCCGCTGGACTTTTTCGTCCAGCGGCTCTCTCGCCGGGATTAAAAGCAGGCCGTCTCGTTTAGAAGTAGAACTTCACGCCGAGTTGGATCGTGCGCGGGTCGCGCACGGAAATCACCTGTCCGAAATTCGCAGCCGTCACGTTGGTCGAGAGGCCGCGGAAGTTCGTATGGTTGAGAATGTTGAAGGCTTCGCCGCGCAGTTGCAGGCGCATGCTTTCGTTGAAACGAATGTTCTTGGTCATCGTGAAATCCACGCGCGAGGTGCTCGGCCCTTCGATCACGCCGCGTCCGGCCGAGCCGGGCGTGTTGCTGATGTTGGTCGCAGTCGCCGCCGGGTTTCTTTCAAAGCAGGCGGTGTTGAAGTACTGCTGTTGAGTGCGCGGCGCGTTCTCGTTCGGGTCACACAGAAGATTCGGTCGCCCGCCAGCGATGGCTGCGGGGATGAACCCAAGCCCCGCCGGGTCGTAGGCCGAAGTCGTCGCCGTGAACGGCAATCCCGTGTTGTAGGACACGATGCCGGAAGCTTGCCAGCCGCCCAACAGTTTACCCGTGAAGCCCTGTTGATTTTTGAAGAACGGCAACTCGTAAATGTAGTTCAGGGAGAAGACGTGCCGCCGGTCGAGAGTCGCCCTGCTGTACTCGCTCCTGATGTCGTAAGAATTTTGCGGAGCGTTTGAGCGGTCGTTCTGCGAATCGGTCAGGTTTTTCGACCACGTGTAGG
>DASVPS010000225.1:0-2617 GCA_036389555.1 Pyrinomonadaceae bacterium | reverse complement strand
CGGGCGCGCGGAGCTTTTACAAGACGGAGGGGGGCAAGCGTTTTTACTTCGACTTCGTCACGCTCGAATACCAGCCGGTTAACGAGCAGGCGGGCGTCGTTATCCTGAAGTCGGTCAAGGAGCGCACGGGCGTCGTCAAGCGAAACGCGGGCGCGTCTCTGATCGACATCGGCGACGGTGTGGCGTGTCTGGAATTTCACTCGAAGATGAACGCCATCGGCGGCGACACGATCCAGATGATCAAACAGTCGCTCGCCGAAGTAGAGAAGAATTTCGTAGGTCTCGTGATAGGCAATCAGGCGCAGTATTTCTCGGTCGGCGCAAACCTCATGCTCATCCTTTTGGAGGCGCAGGAGGAGAACTGGGAAGACCTCGATCTGATGGTGCGCGAGTTTCAGAAGGCGACGATGAGTTTGCGTTATTCGCCGAAGCCGGTCGTCACCGCGCCGTTCGGACTCGTCCCCGGCGGCGGCTGCGAGGTGACGATTCACGGCGACCGCATACGCGCCTCGGCCGAGTTGTACATCGGTCTGGTCGAGGCGGGCGTCGGCGTGATTCCGGCGGGCGGCGGAACGAAGGAGATGCTCATGCGCGCGCTCGATTCGATCCCGCGTGGGATGGACGACGCAGACCCGTTTCCGTTCGTCAAACGCGCCTTCGAGACGATTGCGCTGGCGAAGGTCGCCACGTCGGCCGAAGAGGCGCGGCAGTTGGGCTTCCTGCGCGACGAGGATTCGATCACGATGAATCAGGATCGCCTCATCGCCGACGCCAAACAGGAAGTGCTCGCGCTCGCGCGCGGCGGCTACACCGAACCGCAGCCGCGCACGGACATCCTCGCGCTCGGAAATTCCGCGCTCGCCACTTTGAAACTCGGCATCCACCAGATGAAGCGCGGCGGCTTCATCTCCGACTACGACGCCCAGATCGGCGAACGTCTCGCGCGCATTCTGACGGGCGGCGATCTCAACCACCCGACGCGCGTCAGCGAACAATACCTGCTCGGCCTCGAACGTGAGGCGTTTCTTTCGCTCTGCGGCCAGCGCAAGACGCAGGAGCGCATGGCGGCGATGCTCAAGACGGGCAAGCCGCTCCGAAATTAAGCGGGCGGCCGTGGTTGCGGCAACAATCGTTTATGATTGATGCTGCGGCCGTCGTCTTCTGTGCGCGGTGAGGAGTTTGAAAATGAGTCTGGGGAAGGCATCGCTCGTGATCGCGGCAGTGTCCTTCGTCGTCTACGGACTCGCCTTTTTGTGTGCGCCTGCATGGGCAGGTTCGTTCGTCGGCGTCGAATTCCCTTTGGCAAGCGCACGCATTGACGCGCGCGCCACCTACGGCGGCTACTTTCTGGGCACGGCGATCTTCTGGGCGATGTGCGCGAAGCGCGCGGCGTGGTTGCGTGCAGGACTCTCGGCGCAAGCGGTCATCCTCGGCGGATTCGTTTTCGGGCGCGTCGCAGGGATCGTCATTGACGGAGGGGCGAACGCGGCGATCTACGTGCTTCTCTTCGGCGAGATAGTAGGTGTCGCACTCGCGCTCGTCGCCCTGAAAAGACACGGCATGGAAGCAGGCCATGTTTAAAGTCTGAGCCGGAGTGTTGAGATGGATTACCCGGTGACGCCCGCCGTCAGGTTGCTGCGCGAGCGCAAAGTAGAGTTTGAGCCGCACCTCTACACTTACGAGGAGCGCGGCGGCACGCGCCACTCCGCAGACGCGCTCGGCGTGGACGAGCATGCCATCGTCAAGACGCTCGTGATGGAGACAGAGGCGCGCAAGCCGCTCATCGTGTTGATGCACGGCGACCGCGAAGTCTCTACGAAGAACCTGGCGCGCTCTATCGGTGCGAAGAGTGTGCAGCCCTGCGACCCGCAGACGGCGCAGAAGCACACGGGTTACATGGTCGGCGGCACAAGCCCGATGGGGACGCGCACGCGCCTGCCCGTCTATGCCGAGCGCACGATCTTCGCGTTGCCGAAGATTTACATCAACGGCGGCAAGCGCGGCTTTCTAGTTGAAATTGAGCCGAATGTTTTGCGTGAAATATTGTCAGCCGAAGAAGTTGAAGTAGCCATCTAGTGAGGCGAGGTGCGAGATGCAAAATATTTACAGGCTTCCTCTGGTGTTGGAACCCCAACCGGAAGGCGGCTACACGATCACCTGCCCACTGTTGCCGGAACTCATTACCGAGGCCGATACATTGGACGAAGTAATGATGAACGTCTCTGACGCACTGGCAGCAGTAATAGAGTCTTATGAAGACACGAAGCAGCCTTTGCCGGAGATTCTCAAACCGCTGAATCCCAAGTCGCTGCTGTGGACGGAAACACTCGTGACCGTGGAAGCGGCATGAACTATCGGGAAGTGGCAGCGAAACTACGCAAACTCGGCTGCGTAGAGATTCCGCGCAGGGGCGGCGGGTCGCATCGTAAATGGCACAAACTCGGAGAAGCAAAAAATCGCGCCCGTGCCCGATTGGGGTAATAAAAGCCTGAAACTCGGAACCATTCGCGCTATCGTGCGACAACTGAATTTAGATTGGGAAGCGTTCAAAAATGCGTGAGCGGTTAGTTTGATGAAGTTTTACCGGAAGGATGAATTATGAGAGACGCAGTGATCG
>DASVPS010000224.1:0-8702 GCA_036389555.1 Pyrinomonadaceae bacterium | reverse complement strand
GGGGCGCCGCCCCCAGGGAAGTCGAACGGATACGCAGCCGAACTAATGAACAGAACCTTCTAGAGAAGCGCCGGGTTTCGACGCTCAATGCGCGCGCAGGGCGCGTGCCATCAAGCCCACGCCTCCGGCCAGCAGCACCAGCATCATGATCGTGCTGAACAGGCTCGTCGGCTGGAAGTAGATGTGCAGGTTCATAATGATACCTGTGAAGATGATCACGACCCCCGTGAACAGGAGTAACCACCCGGCCTTCGACCTGCCGTTGAAGAACAAGAGGCCGATGCCGAAGATGAACGGCACGAGCGACAGGCCGAAAGCGTTGTAGCCCCAGACAGACCACGCGCCGCTCGTCACGGTGACACTGCTGGTCAGCATGTATGCCCCGGCGACGGCCATGCCCAACCCGAGCAGGAACTCTCCCACGCCTCCGGGTGTGCCGCCCGCGCCTTCCCATCTTTTTTTATTCTCTTCTGTTTCCATCACTCGATTCCGTGAACAACTGACGGCCGGCCGTCATACGCTGCCGGCTGTTTTGATTGATAAGACTACGCTAATCGCGAGCCGTGTGCATGCCGTTAGTCAGGTCGCGGTGCCGGTGCCGGCTGTCTCAAGCTCTCGCTCATCTTCCTGACGTTCCTCGCCGATCCATTGCCCGATCATGATGCGGTGTCCCTCTGGAGTCCTCAGCCCGAACTCCCGCATGCCCCACGGCTTGTCGGAGATCGGTGAGCATATCTCAACTCCCTTCGTTTTCAACTCATCGTAATAACGTTCGGCATCGTCAACGCGCAGGTAGCCAAAGTAACTGTGATCTCCCAACTCGCTGGCGGGTAAGGCATCCTGACACTCGCCCAGCATGATCATGCAGTTGTCTTTCTCAACGAAGACCCAACCGGGCGGCTCGGCTGCCACTTGAAAGCCGAGGTTGTCAACGAAAAATTCGGCTGATCTCTTGATGTCATGGACGGCCAATACGTAGTGGTTCTGAAGAATACGCGGCATGTCTGTGTCTCCGTCACTCTTAGTGATAATTATTCATACCCGGCTCGCAGGCGCGCGAGCGCAGAGAGAAGCGTACAGCGCTATTTCCTATTCGAAGATAAGCAGACCGCCGAAGGCTAAAGCTGCGATGGATCGAAATCATTCAAGGGGCTAAACCTTTTCTTGATTACGAGTTTTTGCTACTCTGCGGCGCATGAAAAATCTCACCTGCTGCGCCGCTCTCCTCGCTTTAATCTTACCCGTCAAGATGCATGCTCAAACCGGCGTGCCTTGGCAATCCGAATCCCAATCAACAATATCAGCCAATCCGCAAATTATCGAAACTCGCCCGATAGACATCAAAGGCTGTATCAAAGATTCTCGTACAGGACAATTCGTGATCAAAGACGCTGAATCTTTCCAGAAAGCAATCCGCGCTGATGGCAGCCGCGAATGGTGTCGCAAAAATCTTGAAAGCATTGACTTCAACAAACATTCCCTGCTTGGCATCGAACTCGTCACGGACTATTGCGGCCGTCCGCCGGGTCTTGCTCACCAACTCATAAAGGACACGGCCACTAAGACATATCTTTTCGACATCAGCTATCACACGCCGCCGGGCGTCTGCCGCCGGATGGGTTATTGGGATGTGTGGGTGGTGGTGCCCAAAATTCCCGACGATTATGAGATCAACTTCAAAGTCAGAAAACTACCATCGAATGAAACTGAGCAATAGATCAGATATTTGTTTAGCCGCGTGGAGAAGCCCCCTGCACTTATGCAAAGGGAGGAATGCTTAGCCACTCAAGAACACGCATCCAGAAGGAGAAGTTGGGCGAGAGTCACGCATTAAGCCAAAGAGGGTAAGGATGTTTTAAGAGACGGGGCATTGGGCTCATAGATGAATTACAAACTCGAAGCATTTATCCTCAACCATCAGGCCGCAGCAATTTGGGTGCAGCATATCGAACACGATAGCGATCAATAGTGATTGACACTAAACCGCGCCTAACAAAGGGATGCACCCGAACGCGAATGGATAAGGGCAGGCGAAGTTTGTCGAGAGCCTTTTCGGGGTCACCGCATAACGGATGTGCTCGCCGAGACGAATTCCGTCTCAAAGCAGCCCCGGCAGCGCTGCCCGTTTAATCACTCCCGGTTGACCAAAGTTAAAGTTATTGACAGCCCCGACGCACAGGCCTTATTGTAGCTGTCGGATCACATTACTTCACCGACTGGTGAAGCATCAGTAGCTAGTCTCACAAAAAACCCGATCCGCCGTCTAACACCCGGTTACACAACTCGCCAGATTGCCAGTCAATCCTTCGGCGTTACAGGTTCGCCCGACGCCCCGCGCCTGACCGTGGGGCGGCCGCGTGTGCCAGCTTCGCGCTCATTTTTCACCCGGCAAACGCAGTCCAATTTTCGTCTCGCTGCCACTCGACGTGCATTCCCCGACTGAGCATGCTCACCCCCTTTGGAGAAACCAATGCGATACCGCCTAGCCCTCGCGGCGAGCGTCTTTTTTCTGTTGCTCGCTCTCGCCGTTCCGTCGATCCTCAACGTGGATGCTGCCCACTCTAACCCCGCGGCCACTCCTGACACAGCTCCTTCCGCCAGCCCTCGCCAGCGACCGTCCGGCGGCGCACGCACGCGAAGTGAAGCGGCGGCGAACCTCTCCGAACCCGAGGCTATCGCGGCCGAGCGCATCAGACAGAGTTACGCTCTACTCCCTCTGAGTTTCGAAGCTAACCGCGGTCAGGCCGACGCGCGCGTGCAATTCCTCGCCCGCAACAGCGCCTACAGTCTCTACCTCACCTCGGACGAAATCACGCTCGCGTTGCGAGGTTCGCCCGCAGGCGCGCAGCGGCACGCCGGGCGAACCCCTTCGGGCGGGTCGGCGCTGCGGATAAAACTTCTGGGCGCAAACAGGCAGCCGCGCTCTTACGGCCTCGACGAGTTGCAGGGCAAGAGCAACTACCTGATGGGGAGCGACCCGGCGCAGTGGCGCACGAATGTGCCAAACTACGGCAGGGTCAAATACGAGGGCGTGTATCCCGGCGTAGACGTGATCTACTACGGCACGAATCGCGAGTTGGAGTACGACTTCGTGGTTGCGCCCGGCGCGGACGCCCGTCTCATACGTTTGCGCGTAGAGGGCGCGAAGGGGCTTCGCGTTGACGCAAACGGCGACCTCGTGCTGCCTACGCCTGCGGGCGAAGTTCGGCAGCATGCGCCGCACGCCTACCAGGAGGTGGCGGGCGTCAGGCAGACGGTCGCGTGCCGCTACGTGCTGAAAGGCGCGGGTCGGGTCGGGTTCGAGGTGGGCGCGTACGACCGCGGCCTCCCGCTCGTCATTGATCCCGTGATCAGCTACTCGACCTTCCTCGGCGGCAGCGGCTACGACGAAGGCAACGCCGTCGCGGTCGACGCGCAGGGCAACGCCTACGTGACGGGGTACACGAGGTCTTCGAACTTCCCCGTCACGCCGAACGCCCCCCAGCCGGGCATCCGCGCCACCGTCGGCGACTACGACGCTTTCATCACGAAGCTGAACGCCGATGGCTCCGCGCTCGTTTACTCCACCTACCTCGGCGGCAACTACGGCGACTCCGGCACGAGCATCGCGGTGGACGGCGCGGGGCAGGCTCACGTCGCGGGTGAAACGGAATCGACGAACTTCCCCGTCACGCCCGGCTCCTACCGCACCACGCGCGCCGGCTCATATGACGTGTTCGTCTCGAAGCTCAGCGCCGACGGCTCTGCGCTGCTCTACTCGACCTACCTCGGCGGCAGCGGGGGGGAGTACGACCCGCGCCTCGCGCTCGGCAGCGACGGCCTGGTCTACGTCGCAGGGCGTACGTACTCTTCTAACTATCCCGTCACGCAGGATGCCTTTCAGGTGCAGCCGCGTGGCATCTCGCAGAACCTTTCGGAAGGCTTCGTCACGAAGCTGGCGGCATCACCGGCCGCAGGGGTGCTCTTCTCCACCTACCTCGGCGGCGCAGGCTACGACTTCGTCGAAGGAATCGCGGTCGCCTCCGGGCTAGACGATTCGGTTTACGTCACGGGGCGCACCTCCTCCACCAACTTCCCCACAACGCCGAACGCATGGCAAGGCACGCTTGCCAGTGACGGCTCGAACAACGACTCCGATGCCTTCGTGACGCGCCTGAACTCGGCGGGCACGCAAGCGCTCTTCTCCACCTACTTCGGCGGCGCGGGCTACGACGCCGCCTCGGCCATTGCGGTTGACGGCGCGGGCGCTGTCTACATCACGGGCTTCACCATGTCGCCCTCCCTGCACGTCACGCCCGGCGCGTTCCAGACGAACTACGCCGGCGTCCAGACCAGCTTGACGCACTACACCGGCGTCGAGGCCGGTTGGCATAATCAGGACGCCTTCGTCGCCAAGCTGCGCGGCGACGGCGCGAGCGTCCTCTACTCGACCTACTTCGGCGGCAGCGGCGCGGACACGGCGAAAGCCATCGCCGTTGACGCGCAGGGCAACGCCTACGTGGTTGGCGACAGCACCTCGACCGACCTGCCCGCCGCCGGCGACGGCTGGCAGGCAACTTACGGCGGCGGATCGCTCGACGGCTTCTTCTTCAAACTGGACGCGGCGGGGGCGAGCGTCCCTTACGCTACATATCTCGGCGGCTCCGACTGGGAGCAGCTCAGGGGACTCGCGCTCGACGCCTCCGGCGACGTTTACCTGATCGGCACAACCTACTCTTACGACTTCTACGTTAAGCCCGGCGCCGTCCAAACCGACCGGCGCGGCTACGGCGACAGCTTCGTCACGAAGATCGCGCTCGGCGTGCAGGACTACCAGATCGGCGGCCGCGTGACGAACCAGTACGGCAACGGCCTCGTCGACGTTGAGGTCAGCGTGAGCGGCACCGTCAGCCGTGTTGTGCGGACTGACGCCGACGGCTACTACAAAGTCAACGGCCTGCCGCAGGGCGCGGAGGTCACGCTCACGGCGAGACGCCTCGGTTTCATCTTCGACCCGCAGGGCGTCACGCTCTCGAACCTCTCACAGGACGAGACGGTCAACTTCTCCGGCCCCGCGCCGCTGCTCATACGCGGCCGCGTCCTCAACGAATTCGGTTCCGGCGTCGGCTGGCTGCCCGTCGCCATCTCCGGTTCCCTCGACCAAACCCTCTACACCGACGACAACGGCTATTACGCCTTCAACGTGCCCGCGGGCGGAACATATACCGTCACGCCCGGTCCCCACTATGAGTTCACCTTCGCGCCGCAGAGTCAGGTCTTCAACGAGTTGACCGACGATCAGACTTTCGACTTCGCGGCGCTGTTCCCACCGAGCATCCACGGGCGCATTTATGACGGCCAATACGGCTACAACATCGGCTACATGCAGGTGACGCTCACCAGCCCGTCGCTACCGCAACCGCTGGTGCAGCAGACCGACCCTTCCGGGTTCTTCTCCTTCGAGAACCTTGAGCGCGGCGTGAGCTACACCGTGACGCCCGCCGACCCCATGACGAACCGCTCCTTCTCGCCCCCCCAGCGGACGGTGGCTGCGATCCAGGGGCGGGAGTTCTTCGAATTCGCGGCGCTGCCATTCCTCGCCATCCACGGGCGGGTCGCCGACCCGAACGGGAACGGCGTGACGGGCGTCGCCACGCTCACCGGCACCGTCAACGCCGAGACGCAGGTGGACGAGTGGGGCTACTTCTCCTTCATGCACTTGCCGCGCGGCGGCGACTACACCGTGACCATCACGAAGCCCGGGTCGCCCAGCCCCGTCGTCGGCGGCGGCGCGTCGCTCTACACCTTTAGCCCGCCGAGCCGCAGCGTCACCAACTTGCAGGAGATGCAGTTCTTTGAGTTCACGGCGCTGCCGCCCCTGCGCATCATCGGTCAGGTCGCCGACGCGAACTACACCGGCCTGCGCGCCACCGTTACGCTCAGCGGCACGGTGAACGCGACCGTGCAGGCCGACGAGTACGGCTTCTACAGCTTCGATGAACTGCCGCGCGGCGGCGACTATACCGTCACGCCTTCCTACCCGCTCTACACCTTCACGCCGCCGAGCCGCAGCGTGAGCAACATACAGGAGATGCAGTTTCTCCACTTCGAGGCGCTGCCGCCGCTGCGCATCAGGGGCGGGGTCTTCGACGAGAACTGGCAGCCTATATCCGGCGCGACCGTCACACTCGCTGGCGCAGTCAATGCGACGGCCACTACCGACGAGACGGGCTTCTACGAGTTCACAGACCTTCCGCGCGGCGGCAACTACATCGTCACGCCCGCGCACGAGCTTTACACTTTCACGCCGCCGCCCCGCGAGTTTCAGGCGATGAGCACCGACCAGTTCGCCAGCTTCCAGGGCGCGCTCCGGCGCTTCACTCTGAGCGGCCGCGCGGCTGACGCGGCGGGCGCGCCGCTCTCCGGCGTGATCTTGACGCTCGGCGGCGGCGCGAACAGCATCACGCAAACGGACGCGAACGGCAATTATGCTTTCTCGAACCTCGCCGTCGGGCGCGACTACAACGTCGCGGCCGCGCGGCCGGGCTACGCCTTCGCGCCGGAGAGTATCGCCGTCACAAACCCGCGCGGCGACCAGACAGCGAACTTCAACGGCTCGCGCCTCACCTACACCGTCAGCGGCCGCATCACGGACGCTGCGGGCGGCGCTAGCGTGGCCGGCGCGTCCGTCAGCCTCAATGGTTCGCTCTCGGCGACCACTCAATCGGACGCGCAGGGCAACTACACGTTCACGGGGTTGCCGTCCGAGGGCAACTACACCATCACGCCCTCGCACCCGAACTTCAACTTCGCGCCCGCCTCGCGTCCCTTCACCAACCTTCTCTCCGACGTGGAGGCCGACTTCGCGGCCGCGCGCATCAACTATCAAATCGGCGGGCGCGTCACAGGCGATTCCGGCGCCCTGCTCGGCGGCGTCACCGTCACGCTCGGCGGCGCGCGCTCGGCCACAGCGCAGACGGACGCGACGGGACAATACCTCTTCGCAGACCTCCCGTCCGGCTTCGACTACACTCTGACCGTAGCCCTGACGCACTACACCTTCAGCCCGCCAGCCCGAGAGGTCGGTGATCTTAACGGCGACACGACGGCCGACTTCACAGCCACCCTGCTCACGCACACCATCAGCGGCCGCGTCGTTGATTCAAACGGCAACGGCTTCCCCGGCGCGCTCGTCCAACTCATCGGCACGCGCACCGGCTCCATCACCACAGACGCCACCGGCAACTACTCCTTCGCCTCGCTACCCGCCGGCGGCAACTACACCGTCGAGCCTTCGCGCGAGTTCTACGACTTCAACCCGACGCGCGGAATTTTCAACGACCTCAGCGCCGACGGGACGGCGACATTTACGGCCGTCCTACGAACCTTCCAGATCGGCGGGCGCATCACGGAGGGCGCGAACGGCGTCGCCGGCGTGACCGTCAATCTGAGCGGCTCGCGGACGGCCACCACGCAGACGGACGCCGCAGGCAACTACCTGTTCACACAGCTCCCTGCGAACGGCAACTACACCGCGACGCCCGCGCACCCCTTCTACGCCTTCTCGCCGGGGGGCGCGTCTTTCAACACACTCCCCTTCAACCAGACGGCGAATTTCGCGGCCGCGCGCCTTCTCTATCAGGTCAGCGGCTACACGCTCGACGTTTGCGGCCGCCCCATCCCCGGCGTCACCATGTCGCTCACGCGCGACGGCCTGACGGCCAACGCGCAGACGGACGCCGCAGGCTTCTACTCGTTCAACGGCGTGCCGGCCGGCTACAACTACACGCTCGCCCCGACCGGCTCGGCCTACACCTTCAACCCGCCGTCGGTCAGCTTCCCCGCCCTCAACGCGAATCAGGCGATCAACTTTACCGGGACGCCGCCCATCTCGAACACCGATGCGCCGGCACTGGCCGACACTTACGTGCGCGGCGGCAGCGCCACCAGCAACTTCGGCACGGCGACCCAGCTCATCGCGCGCCTGGCGAACCAGACGAAGGACACCTACGAGACCTACTTGAAGTTCGACGCCGGGGCGCCGTGCACGGTCTCTGCCGTCAAGCTTCGCCTCTACGGAAAACTGAGCAGCAGCGGCACGCTCCCGGTCGCCATCTACGGTGTGCCCGCGACGGTGTGGACGGAGACCGGCATGAACTGGAACGACAAGCCCGCGGCCGGGGCGCTCCTGCGCACGTTCAATGTCTCCGGCACCACTGCCGCATGGTATGAATGGGACGTGACCGATTACGTCCGCGCCGAACTCAGCGCGGGACGCAGCACCGTCTCCTTCGTTCTCAAGTCAAACGCCACGACGAACTATCAGGTGATCTTCAATTCAAGAGAGGCGGCCGGGATCAACGCCCCCCGCCTCGTCGTCACCGCTCAATGAACCCACGCCTCCCCGGCACCTTTCGCGCGAGAACTACAGCGTGCGGGGCGGGGAGGCGAATAAACATATGGAGTAACTTCCATCGTTACCGGAGCGCAGCCGCGCATCGTGACGGTAGGCACCCGACGCCCCTTCAGCGCGCCTCTCATGCACGTTGAATTTGTCGGCGCGGGTAATGTCCGTCGTGAGGTGTTCAATTTTAGGTTTATTGAAAAGTAAATGGTAATGAATGGGTAGTGTGGCAAAAACTTTCTGCTCACCTCATATATTGAGGTGACAGTGATCTTTTAGCCATTAGGAATTGTGGCTAAAATATTTTTTGCAACGCTGC
>DASVPS010000223.1:0-5854 GCA_036389555.1 Pyrinomonadaceae bacterium | reverse complement strand
AACTGCGGCGCGGTCTGGTAAGATGGCGCGCGTTCAGTTATTGAAAACCAGCGACGGTCATGCGTAGCTCAACCTCAACCTCTGCCGAGTGATGAGCATCGCCGTTCGAGTTGAGAGGTTCACACTCACGGCGACCACGTTACGCAGACATATTCTATTGGAAACTTCCAATAGAAGCAAGTTTTGTGCGCTGTCTTTTCCGTTAGGAGGAAACTTCTAATGGCGAGGGGCGCGCGTGAAAAGCCACATCGTTTAGCTGAAAAGCTCCTGCATATTCGCACTTCGCTCGGTATCTCTCAGAGTGAAATGCTCAAGCGTTTAGGGGCGGAAGATAAGATGGATTATTCCAGAATCTCAGAATTTGAAT
This sequence comes from Pyrinomonadaceae bacterium, assembly GCA_036389555.1. Classification (GTDB taxonomy): domain Bacteria; phylum Acidobacteriota; class Blastocatellia; order Pyrinomonadales; family Pyrinomonadaceae; genus JAIVJZ01. The sequence continues at coordinate 5,487 of DASVPS010000223.1, read as the reverse complement.
CGGGAAAGGGAGAACCTTCGCTTCCAATTCTCTTACAATATGCACGTGTGGCGGGCGTAAGCATGGAATCTCTAGCCGACGATAACATGGACTTACCCGACAAACTGCCGAGCAAAGCGAAACACACTCACCGTTGATCTTGAATCGCTCACTAAGTTGAAATTAGTATACTACCGGCCAAAGACATGCAGGCCGCCGAAAGCTAAAGCTGAGAGTTCAAAGGTGAACAGGAAAGGTGGGAAGAAATGAGCGACGAGCGAGATGAGATAAAACGCGAGGCATTCGAGTCCGAAGGACAATTTGCTCTGCGGGCGGTACAGGAACTGGCCGCGCGACTAGAGCAGCACAGCCGAGAGGTTAATCAGAAGTTCGATGTAGTTGCCGACCACTTGGCGACATTGGCCGTCAGTCAGCAACAACTAACGGAGAAAGTTAATCGGACGGCGGATAGTGTTAATGCTTTACTGGCAATCGCTGAAATTCACGATCAAGAGATCAAAGCGACGGATGAAAGATTAAATGCTTTGGTCGGCGTGGTCGAACGCTTGATCGAAAGGCGGTAAGAAGTGTGTATAGAAAGTCGAAGAAAAAGAGGCGCCGATGAAAGGGAACACACAGAACCAAGAACCTAAATCTATCTCTGATTCCAAGCCTGATATTACACCTTTAAATGCCCGCAAAGACAGGCGCAAGTCCCTTTATTAAGAAGGTTGAATTCTACCTTTCTCTCACGACTTATCGTTTTGAGCGTGGTATAAAACCTGCCATTCCGAACGGCGAAGGAGCATCTTTGATGAAGATCATCGTGACGGGTTCGAGCGGGTTGATCGGTTCGGCGCTCGTCGCTGCGCTCATCCGGCGCGGCGACGAGGTGACGTGCCTCGTGCGCGGCGCGGCGCACGCGCGGCGCACGGACGGCGCACGTGAAGTGTTGTGGAATCCCGCGCGCGGCGAGTTGGACGCGACGGAACTCGAAGGGCACGACGCGGCCGTTCATCTGGCGGGCGACCCCATCGCCGAGGGGCGTTGGACGGAAGAGAAGAAACGGCGCATACGTGAGAGCCGCGTGCAGGGCACGACGCTGCTGGCCGCCAGGCTGGCACAGTTGCAGACGCCGCCGCCGACGCTCCTCTCCGCCTCGGCCGTCGGCTATTACGGCGACCGCGGCGAGGAAATTCTGACGGAGGCGAGCGCGTTGGGCGCGGATTTTCTGTCGGGCGTATGCCGCGAGTGGGAAGGCTCGACCGGCTCGGCGCAGGCCGTCGGGATTCGCGTCGTGCTGCTGCGTTTCGGCGTCGTGTTGAGCGGCGAGGGCGGCGCGCTCGCCAAGATGCTGACGCCTTTCAAACTCGGCGCGGGCGGCAAAATCGGGAGCGGCGGGCAGTACATGAGTTGGGTCGCGCTCGACGACGTGACGGGGGCGATCCTGCACGCGCTCGCGCACGAAGAAGTAGAGGGCGCGGTCAACGTCGTCGCGCCGCGCCCCGTGACGAACGCCGAGTTTACGAAGACGCTCGGCGGCGTGCTGGGTCGCCCGACCATCTTCGCCATGCCCGCCTTCGCCGCCCGCCTCGCCTTCGGCGAGATGGCCGACGCGGCCTTGCTCGCCAGCCAGCGCGCGGAACCGGCGCGACTCAAAGCCACGAACTACGAATTCAAATATCCCGAACTCGAAGGCGCGCTCCGCCACGCGCTCGGCGAGTGAGCGCGAGTACGCGACGGATGAGCGGGCGCGATGGTGGCGGCATCAACAGCGGCAGCAGCAGCAGCGGGGCGCACCCGCGCTGGATGACGTGGACGCTCTATGCGGCGGGCGCATACAACCTCGCGTGGGGCGCGTTCGTCGTGCTCTACCCGCTCGCCTTCTTCGCTTGGGCGGGAGCCGCGCCGCCGAATTATCCGCAAATCTGGCAGTGTCTCGGCATGGTCGTCGGCGTCTACGGCGTCGGCTACGCGATTGCCGCGCGCGACCCTTTTCGCCACTGGCCGATCATCTTCGTCGGCCTGCTCGGCAAACTCCTCGGCCCCGTCGGCTTCCTCCACACGGCCGCGCGCGGCGACTGGCCGTGGGCGCTCGGCTGGCTCAACGTCACAAACGATCTCATCTGGCTCATCCCCTTCGCGCTGATTCTCCGCGGCGCTTACAGTGATTCGCGCGCGGCCGAATGACCGCGCCCTTCTCTTGTCATATAATCGCGTACACAGGTCGGCAAATTCTTTCGCTCTATTGAACGACGCGGATCGAGTTCTTCTGTCCGACGCGGAGAAAGTCCCTCTATGAAATTGAATCGGCTCGCCGTCTATGCGTGGCTCGTCGTGGCGGCCAACTTGTTCGTGATCGTGTGGGGCGCATACGTGCGCGCGTCGTTTTCCGGTGACGGCTGCGGCAGCCATTGGCCGTTGTGCAACGGCGAGGTGCTCCCGCAGACCGGAATCACGAAGACCCTCATCGAACTAACGCACCGCCTGACGAGCGGCGTGGCTCTGCTGCTCGTCGTCGGCCTCGTGTGGCAGGCGCGGCGGCTGTTTCCGCGCGGGCATCGCGTGCGGCGCGGCGCGTTCTGGTCGCTCATCTTCATCTTGATCGAGGCGCTCATCGGCGCGGCGCTCGTGAAGTTGGATTTGGTAGCGCATAACGCTTCCGTCGGGCGCGCGTTCGTGATGTCGATTCACCTGGTGAACACTTTCGTGCTGCTCGCTTTTCTGTCGCTCACCGCGTGGTGGGCGATGGGCGGCGAACACGTGCGCCTGCGCGGGCAGGGAAGGGTCTGTGCGATCTTCGCCGCCGGACTCTTTGGCACGCTCCTCATCGCTGTGAGCGGCGCGGTGGCCGCGCTCGGCGACACGCTCTTTCCGGCAACCTCTCTGGCCGAAGGCATCAGACAGGACTTGTCCACGGCGGCGCATTTCCTCGTGCGCCTGCGCGTGCTGCACCCGCTATTCGCCGTCGCCATAGGTTGTTACGCGGTCGCCTCCGCCTCTTATGTCAACAACTTCCTGCGCCCAGACCTCCCGCACGCACGGCGACTCACAAGCCTGCTCACGACGCTCTTCCTGCTCCAACTCGGCGCGGGGATTTTAAACGTCTCGCTGCTCGCGCCCGTCTGGCTGCAACTCACACACCTCCTGCTCGCAGATTTCTTCTGGATCGCGCTCGTGCTCAACTCCGCCTCCGCCCTCGCGCCGGAGCGCGCCGCCATAGAGCAACACGAGAAGTTGAACCTGCAAGCGGCGATGGAAACTTAAACCGGAGCCATTGATTCATTTGTTCATTGATTCATTGATTCAATGAACAAATGAATCAATGAATCAATTCTTTCCTGCTTTTAGAGACACATTCGTGTCCTTAAAAATAAAACTTTACGCTTAAATGAAGTTTGCCCTCGGGGCGACAAACTTGCGGGAGGAGTTTCATCTTTGAGCGATAGCTTCGCGCCACAACTCGGTCTGGTTTGCATCACGACTTCGGACGCCGTACGTTACCGCGCCCTGACGCGCAAGCGCCTGCTGCAATTCGACGTGCCCGAACAAAAGCGTATGCTGCGTGAGTTGTACGCAGACAACCTCGCGCGGCTCGGTCGCGCGCTCGATTTTTGCAGCGAGCGCGGATTGAAGTTGTACCGGCTCACTTCCGGCCTGTTCCCGTTCGCGGACGACGAGGCCGGGGCGGACGTGCTCGAAGAGTTTCGCGAAGAGGCGCGCGGCACGGGCGAGCGTGCGACCGCGCTCGGCATCCGCCTCGTGATTCATCCGGATCAATTCGTCGTGCTCAGTTCCGACTCGGATCAGGTGGTTGCCAACAGCATCAAAATTTTGCAGACGCACGCGCGCGTCTTCGATCTGCTGGCGCAGCCGCGCACGAGTTGGGCGTTGATGGAGATACACGGCGGCAAGGGCGACCGCGCCGCGCGCCTCGTCGAAGTGATCCGCTCGCTGCCCGAAGAGATTCGCACGCGGCTCGCGCTGGAGAACGACGAGTACGCTTACAGCGCGGCGCAGATTCTCGAAGTCTGCCGCGCGGCCGGTGTGCCGATGGTCTTCGACGCGCATCATCACGTGTGCCGCGAGCGTTTGGAGAGCTACGAAGACGAGAGCGTGGCGCACTATCTCGCCGCCGCGCGCGAGACGTGGCCTCTGCCCGAATGGCAACTCGTACACATCTCCAACGGGCGCACAACCTTCAACGATCGGCACCACAGCGATTTCATCACGGCGATGCCTTCGTCATATAGACGCGCCCCCTGGATCGAGGTCGAGGCCAAACAGAAGGAATTAGCCATCGAACGGCTGCGCGCGGAGTGGTTAAATGCGGGAATGAAGGAGTTGCGGCAGACGGCCTGAAAGATCAGTCTGCGACGTGAACAAACTTTCGCCCCTGTACGCCTTGAAAACGGTCAAGATGAGACTTGACAGTGAGGCTCACGATCAATAAGATTGCGGTCACTTGGTACAACTTAATAGGAAGCCTGTACACGCGCTTCTCTGACACTTGAGTTTGCCGCGTGAGAAGAGCCAAACACGTGACTCTCTACAGACGTCAGGCGACTTAAGACGCCGCTTCCGAAAAATTGAGCCGGAGCTTTCCGGCTCGCGAAACCGCCCCGAAGAGTTTTAACTGTTCGGGGCGATGTCGTGTCTGCGCGACGAACTCCGTGCGCGCCTATCTTTCAACGCACGTAGATCGGGTTTGAGATAATCCACGGCTTCGCGTCGAGCGGCGCGGGGAGTTGCGGCAGATAGCAGACGACCCGGTAGACGCCCGCCTCGCTCGCCGTCCATTCATAACTTGAAACCTCTCGCGCCTCGCTCAACACCTGACCGTTCCTGATGATCTCGATGCGGCTTTTGACCGGCGTGGTCACACGCAGACGGACGCCCGCGCCGGAGAGCGCGATCTCGTCGCCCATCAGACGCTCCTCTGCGCCGTTTGTCGCCGTGAAGCGAAAGCCGCTCGCGTCGCACAGTATGTCGAAGGCCACGTAGGCGTGGCCGCCGCCGAGCGCCGCCAGCAAAGTTTCTTCGTTCAGAGGTTGATCGCGCGCGACGAGGACGTGCGTGCGTACGACTTGAAAGGTGCGCTCGTAAGGATCGAGTTTGAGGGCGAAGAGGGTGTGGCCGGCGAGGTCTTGGAACGAGAGGCCGACGTTGGCGTGCGCGTCGTTGCCCGCGATGGCGACGATCTTGCGACCCGCCTCTCCGGTGGTCAGTTCGTCCAGGCGTCGCAGGTTCGCTTCGGGGCTTTGGTAGAAGCGCGTCCAGAGCAGGTGCGGGTAGCTGCGATAAGACCAGAGGCCGTCGAAGAAGAGCAGCGGGCGGTTGATGTATTTAGCGTTGGCGTGGAGGTTGTAAATCTCCATGCCGTGGAAGCCGCTCGCCTCGCGCCAACTGCGGAAGGTTTCGGGATGTGCGACGAAGACGAGTTGCCCTGCGGCGCGTGCGCGGTCGATGCTCTCCTGAGTTGAAATTGGCGCGGGCGCATCATTCGTC
>DASVPS010000222.1:0-23830 GCA_036389555.1 Pyrinomonadaceae bacterium | reverse complement strand
CGAATCGCGCGGCCATCGTGGATGTGCCTTTGGGGCGCGGTCATGTTCTGTTGTTCGCCACCAATCCCATGTGGCGACACCAGACGCAGGGGGAATTCTTCCTCCTCTTCAACGCCGCACTCAACTACGACAACCTCGGCGTCGGCCTCCCGGAGGCGACGCCCGCGCCGACCCAGCGCGAAACGAGAAGTGAAGAACAATAAACAGGGATGAGGGATGAGGGATGAAGCAGAATTGATCCATTGATTCAACGGTTCATTGATTCAATGAAGAAATGGATCAATGAAGAAATGAATCAATTCTTAAATCATTCATCCCTCATCCCTCATCCCTCATCCCTTAATTCAAAGGAGACTCTAAAAATGCAGAACTATCCCCCGCCGGGTGCGCCGAATTATTCCGCGTCCGGCATGCCGCAAGGCCCGGCTCCGAAGTCGAAAAAGGGTTGGATCATCGGCGGCCTCATCGGCTGCCTCCTGCTCATAGTGATTCTGGTGGTGGCGCTCGGCGGCATCGGCTACTTCGTCAGTAAAAATCTCAAGTCCACGCAGAACGACAACGTCGCCGCGCCGACGCAAACCGCCAACACCAAGCAGTATGTCAACTCGCGTCAGGGTCGCACCGGCAACCTCGCGGACAACTTCGTCGACTTCTCGTTTTATTATCCAGACAACTGGGACATTGACCCCAACCCAGCACCGAACTTCGTCCGGGTCGAACGCAAATTGACGGGCGACGACGGCAATTTCACGCAGGAGAATTTCGCCGTCGGCTGGGTGAGCGCGACCGGCACGGCGCTCGACAAGCAGTTGATGCCGCAACTCGCCACGCAGTTCAACACGCAGTTCGCGGCGCAGTTCCCGAATTACAAAAAGGTGTCTGAGGGCGAGACGAAGATCGGCTCTTACGAGGGCTACGAGTTTCGCTTCACGGCCGAGAAGAACAACGTCAACTTCTGGGGGCGCGTCGCCATGCTGCCGCCGCCCGTGGGACAGAAGAAGGGCGTCGCGCTCGTGATGATCGCGTCCGACCGCGCGCCGGAGTTGTCGGGCGTCGAAGACGTGGGCGAGAAGGGCGAGTTGCCGGTCATCCTCGAATCGTTCCGCTTCGGTTCGGGCGGGTCGAAATAGCGTCTCTTAAAAATGGCCGGAACTACTGTGAGCGGTGAGGGCGGGGCGTCGTCTGCGGGCGGCGTCTCGCCCATCTGGTTCGTCGTGGTCGCCGTGCTGCTGTGGAGCACGGGCGGGCTGTTCATCAAGTCGAGCACGCTCTCGGATGCGGAACTCTCCGGCGCGCGTGCCCTGTTTGCGGCGGCGACCGTGATGCTGTTGACGAGGCGCGAGGGTTTTCGCCTCAACCTCACGACGGCGGTCGCCTCCGTCTTCTACGCCGCGCTGCTCTACCTCTTCGTCCGCGCGACGCTGATGACGACGGCCGCCAACGCCATCTTCCTGCAATACACAGCGCCCGTCTACATCCTCCTGGCGGAGCCTTTCTTCTTCAGGGAGAAGTACCGCGCGGCGGATTTCATCGTCGTCGCCTTCTGCGTTCTGGGGATGTCGCTCTTCTTCGTCGGCCAACTCCGGCCGCAGGACGTGGAGGGCAATCTCAACGCGCTCGCCTCCGGCTTCTGCTTCGCGATCTTCTTCCTGCTGCTGCGCCACCCGCGCGCGCGCGAAGTCAACCGCGCTTCGTCCGTCATCTACGGAAATCTGCTGCTCGCGCTCGTGATGCTCCCGGCGGTCGTGCGGGGCGCGGAGCATTTCACGGCGACCAATCTCGCCATCGCCGCCTACCTCGGCATCGTCCAACTCGGCGTCGCCTACACGCTCCTGACGCTCGGCATCGCGCGCGGCGTGAAATCGCTCGACGCCAGCGTCATCGGCTACATCGAACCCGTCCTCAATCCCGTCTGGGTCTTCCTCTTCCTCGGCGAACGCCCCGGCAGTTGGGCGCTCGCGGGCGGCGCGATCATCATCACGGCCGTCGCCACGCACACCGTCTGGGTGGCACGAAACAGGCGCGGCGCGGAACCGCAGGCGTCGAAAGCCAAGAGTGTTTGAATGAGTCCCCACAGGGACGATTGTTAATAGCCCGGCGATTTATCGCCGGGGATCAGTTGAAGAATAATGCGTGAGTCCCGTAGGGACGATTGAATGTTGATGAACATTCAATCGTCCCTACGGGACTCTGTCGTAAAAGGGGTGTTCACGATCCCCGGCCATCAATGACCGGGCTATTCTCAAATGTCCCTCCGGGACAAGCGCAGATGTACTTTTCACGCGGCTTCCCAGCATGAATAATCGTGAGCATTTGCGTGTCACGAACTTATAACTTGGGCGGGGGAAGCGTGTTTCCGTCCAGCGTTTACGCACTGTCGGGACGTGTGCGGCGCGGCGGGGGCGGGCGGGGTGCGGATTATTTTGTGAATTAATTTAGTCAATCGCTTGCCGTTCGGCGGAAAATTTAGTATCACTACCCCACCACAAGAATTTTGGAACAAGGGGGCATGACGGGGAAAGTTGTAGCTTGAACGCTCGCGACTGATGTACCTCGTCATGTTGTGCGCCCGCCCGTTCGGTAGGTGGTGGCCTTTCTTTGTCTGACGCGCGGCCGCTCGGCGACCTACGTTCATCAAAGCTTTACACACAGGGTCGCCTCTTGCAGGTGAAGGTCACAACAGCAGAATAGCAGGGACTAAGCATGCCGCAAATTTTTCACCGCAGCACCAACACGCTCGCCAAGCTGAGCATCTTCGGCTCGCTCTTCGTCCTGCTGTTCGTGACGTGGGCGGTCGCGGAGATCAACCGCTCGTCCTGGAACACGGGCGCGTTCGACGAACGCGAGCAGCCCGTACAGTTTTCGCATAAGCACCACACGGGCGACGACGGCATCGACTGTCGTTATTGTCATACGTCCGTCGAGGTCTCTTCCAACGCGGGACTGCCGCCGACGAAGACCTGCATGAACTGCCACTCGCAACTGTGGAGCGACAGCCCGTACCTCGAACCCGTGCGCGCCAGTTGGAGAGATAATAAGCCGATTGAGTGGACGCGCGTTCACGACCTGCCCGACTACGTCTATTTCAATCACAGCATCCACGTCGCCAAAGGCGTCGGCTGCTCTTCGTGCCACGGGCGCGTGGACGAGATGCCGCTCGTCTATCAGGCGGCCTCTTTGCAGATGGAGTGGTGTCTGGAATGCCACCGCCAGCCGGAACGTTTCCTCCGGCCGAAATCCGAAGTCTTCAACATGGACTGGCAGCAGGACAACGCGCTGGCGGAGAACCGGACGGCGGAGCAGTTGGCGCGCGGCCGCCAGTTGAAAGCCGAATACAAGGTGCGCTCGCGCGCCATCCTCGAAAGTTGTTCGACTTGCCACCGCTGAAAGGCCGGCGAGAGGTTGAGAAGTAGATGCACATCAAAGAGACTTTCCCCGAACTGTACAACATCCGCCGCCCCGTCCGGGCCGAGGAGATACGCGCGCGCCTCGAAGAGAAGACGGGCAGGGAATACTGGCGCAGCCTCGAAGAATTGGCCGATTCGGGACAGTTTGAAGATTTCCTCCACTCGGAGTTCCCGCGGCAGGCGGGCGAGTGGGACGACGAAGTGGGTCGCCGCACGTTTTTAAAGTTGATGGGCGCGTCGCTCGCGCTCGCAGGTCTCACCTCCTGCTCATACCAGCCGCCCGAAACGGTTGTTCCCTTTGTGCGCCAACCGGCGGAACTCGTCCCCGGCAAGCCGCTCTTTTTCGCCACCGCGATGCCGTTCCCCGGCGGCGCGGCCGGCCTGCTCGTGCGCAGCAACGAGGGACGCCCGACCCATGCCGAGGGCAACCCCGACCACCCGACCAGCGGCACGCCCGAACGCCCCGCGGGGCAGCGCGTCGCCGCGACCGATGTGTTCTCCATCGCCTCGATCCTTTCGCTCTACGACCCAGACCGCTCCGAGACGATCACGAATCGCGGCGAGATTCGCCCCTACACGGCCTTCCTCGGCGAACTGCGCACCAAGCTCGACGAGATGCGCGGGCGCGGGGGCGCGGGGCTACGGTTTCTGACCGAGACCATCACTTCGCCGACGACGGCCGCGCAGTTGAAAGCCATCCTCGCCGCCTTTCCCGGCGCGAAGTGGCATCAGTATGAACCCGCCGGGACGAACAGCGCCGCGCTCGGCGCGCAACTCGCCTTCGGCCAACCCGTCAACACGCTCTACCGCTTCGAACGCGCCGACCGCGTGCTCGCGCTCGATTCCGATTTCCTCTCCAGCGGCGCGGCCAACCTGCGCTACGCGCGCGACTTCGCCGCGAAGCGTCGCGTCGGCGAGGGCAAGACCGACATGAATCGTCTCTACGTGGTGGAGACGACGCCGACGAACACGGGCGCGTTCGCAGATCACCGCTTCTCCGTCAAGCCGAGCGGGTTGGAACCGTTCGCACGCGCGCTCGCCGCAGCCCTCGGCGCGCCCGGCGTCTCGACCGACGGCGCGCAGTACACGAACGTCCCGCACGCCGCGCACCTCTCCGCCATCGCGAAGGATTTGCAGGCGCACCGCGGCAAATCAATCGTCGTCGCGGGCGAACACCAGACGCCCGCCATCCACGCGCTCGCGCACGCGATGAATCAGGCGCTCGGCAACGTCGGGCAGACGGTCGTCTATACCGAGCCGGTTGAAGCGCAGCCCGTGGATCAGGTCGCATCTTTGCGCGAACTCGTCGGCGACATCGAAGCGGGGCGCGTCGAGATGCTGGTTATCGTCGGCGGCAACCCGGTTTACAACGCGCCCGTTGATCTCGCGCTGACGAAAGAACGGCTCGATAAGATCAGGACGCCCGACGGCAAAGACGGCCTGCGCATACACCTCAGCCTCTACGACGACGAGACCTCGGAACTGTGCCACTGGCACATCCCCGAAACCCATTTCCTCGAATCATGGGGCGACACGCGCGCGCACGACGGCACGGTCTCCATCATCCAGCCGCTCATCGCGCCGCTCTACAAAGGCCGCAGCGTCAACGAATTTCTCGCCGCCTTCACAGACAAGCCCGAACAGTCCGGCTACGACATCGTGCGCGACTACTGGCGCACGCAGCGTCTCGAATCCCTCGTCGCCGCGCCGCCCGCCGCGCAGGCGGCGCAGGCCACCGCCCCGCAAGGCGCGGCGGGCGGCAACGGTTCAGGCGGCGTTGGCAACACGCAGGGCGCGGGCGGCGCGGCGGGAAACACCGCGGCCGGCTCGAACGCAGCCGCATCGCCAAGCCCGTCGCTGAGCGGCAGCCCGACGCCTTCGGGCACGCCGAGCGCATCGGCGAGAAGTGCCGCGGCGGCTCCCGCGAACTTCGATGAGGCGTGGCGCAGGGTCGTTCACGACGGAGTGATTCCCGGCACGGCGGCCAAAGAGCGCAGCGTCTCTGTGGGCGGCAACTGGTCTGCGAATTTGACGCCCGCGCAGCAGCCGACTTCCGGCGGCGGGTTCGAGATCATTTTCCGACCCGACCCAACCATCTACGACGGGCGCTTCGCCAACAACGGCTGGTTGCAGGAGTTGCCGAAGCCTCTGACGAAATTGACCTGGGACAACGCCGCCTACATGAGTCTGAACACGGCGCGGCGCATGTTCGGTCTCGGCGAAAACGATTACACGTTCAAGGGGCGCGAATACAACGCGCCGCTCGTTGACCTGCGCTACCGTGGGCAGACGGTGCGCGCGCCCGTCCTCATCGTGCCGGGTCAGCCGGACGATGTGGTGACGGTCACGCTCGGCTATGGCCGCACGCGCGCCGGGAACGTCGGCACGAGCACGGAAGACAAGCCGCTCGGCTACAACGCCTATCGCCTGCGCACGTCCGATGCGATGTGGCACGGGGCGGGGCTGGAAGTCGCGCCGACGGGCGAGGAATATCTGCTCGCCGTCACGCAGTTGCATTTCAACATGGAGGGGCGCGACATCGTGCGCTCCAACACGCTCACGGAATATTTGAAGGGCGGCGGCGATTCGAGCCGCGAGGTGCACGGCGGCGCGAGCCTCGCGACGCACGAGGGCGCGGCCGAGACGGTCGGCAAGGAGACGCACAAGGAGCCGGGACACCACGACTCGCTCTATCCGAACTACGAGTACACGGGCTACAAGTGGGGCATGGCCGTTGACGTGGCCTCGTGCGTGGGCTGCCAGTCGTGCGTCATCGCGTGCCAGTCTGAGAACAACATCCCCATCGTCGGCAAAGAGCAGGTCGCGCGCAGCCGACACATGCACTGGCTGCGCGTTGACAACTACTTCAAGGGTCTGGCGGAGAACCCGACGGCCGTCCACTTCATGCCGATCCCGTGCATGCACTGCGAACTCGCGCCGTGCGAGCCGGTCTGCCCCGTCCACGCCACCGTCCACAGCGCGGAGGGCACGAACGACATGGTTTACAACCGTTGCGTCGGCACGCGCTACTGCTCGAACAACTGCCCGTACAAGGTGCGCCGGTTCAACTTCCTGCTCTATCAGGATTTCGACACGCCCTCTTTGAAGATGATGCGCAACCCGGACGTCACGGTGCGCTCGCGCGGCGTCATGGAAAAATGCACCTACTGCATCCAGCGCATCTCCTACGCGCGGATCGAATCGGAGAAGGAGGGGCGGCGCGTGCGCGACGGCGAGATCGTCACGGCCTGCCAGTCTGCCTGCCCGACCGAGGCGATCATCTTCGGCGATTTGAACGACCCGGAGAGCCGCGTCACGAAGATGCAGCACGACCAACGCAACTACAGTTTGCTCGCGGAACTCAACACGCGCCCGCGCACGACGTACCTGTCGGCGATGCGCAATCCGAACGACGAAATTCATGGGGCGTAAAATTTCATGGCATCAAGAGTAGACGAGCCGCACGACGACCTAATTCACGTTACGCCTAATCCCGTCATCGAGCCGGGTCACACCGCCGCGTCCGTGACGGACAAGATCAGCGCGCTCGTGCTCAAGCGCAAGACGCCGCTCGGGTGGTACATCGGCTTCTTCATCTCCTTCTCGCTGGCGAACATGTTGATGTTCACCATCGCCTATCTCGTCACAACCGGCATCGGCATCTGGGGCAACAACTGGCCGGTCGGATGGGCGTTCGACATCATCAACTTCGTCTGGTGGATCGGCATCGGCCACGCCGGCACGCTCATCTCGGCGATCCTGCTTTTGCTCCGGCAGGAATGGCGCACCTCCATCAACCGCTTCGCCGAAGCGATGACTTTGTTCGCCGTCGCCTGCGCCGGACTCTTCCCGCTCCTGCACACCGGCCGACCGTGGCTCGCCTACTGGATGCTGCCCTACCCGAACACGATGAACATTTACCCGCAATTCAGAAGCCCTCTGATGTGGGACGTGTTCGCCGTCTCGACTTACGCGAGCGTGTCGGCCTTGTTCTGGTACGTCGGCTTGATCCCTGACTTTGCTACGCTGCGCGACCGCGCGAAGAACAAAGCCTTCAAAGTCGTCTACGGCATGCTCGCGCTCGGCTGGCGCGGGAGCGCGCGCCACTGGCATCGTTATGAGACGGCCTACCTCTTGCTCGCCGGTCTCGCGACGCCGCTCGTGCTCTCGGTTCACACCATCGTCAGTTTCGACTTCGCCGTCTCGCAACTGCCCGGCTGGCACGCCACCATCTTCCCGCCCTACTTCGTCGCGGGCGCGATCTATGCGGGCTTCGCCATGGTCTTGCTGTTGACCATCCCCTTGCGCAAGTTCTACGGCCTCGAAGATTTCATCACGCTCCGCCACCTGCGCAACAGCGCGAAGATCATGCTCGCCACCGGCCTCATCGTCGGCTACGGCTACATGATGGAGGCGTTCATGGCGTGGTACAGCGCGAGCGAGTACGAAGGCTTCATGCTCAAGAACCGCATCTGGACGGGGCCGTACTGGTGGACTTACGCGCTGCTCATCCTGACGAACATCTTGATCCCGCAGGTGCTCTGGCTGCGACGCGCGCGCCACAACACGGTGCTGCTGTTCATCGTCGCGCTCGTGATCAGCGTCGGCATGTGGCTCGAACGTTTCGTGATCATCGTGACGAGTTTGCACCGCGACTTCCTGCCGGGGTCGTGGGCGATGTACCGCCCGACGATCTTCGACTGGTCGATGTTCATCGGCACTATCGGACTGTTCTTCACGCTGCTCCTCCTCTTCATACGCTTCCTCCCGGCCATCTCCATCTTCGAGATGCGCACCATCCTGCCGGGAGCCGCGCCGAAGGAGGAGGGGTGAAATGAAGTAATGAGTAATGAGTAATGAGTGATGAGTGAAATCCTTTGTCTTTTAACTCATCACTCATCACTCATCACTCATCACTTAATTGAGGTGTTATGAGGAAATCAGCAAGGCCGGCAATTTACGGTGTGATGGCGGAGTTCGATAACCCGACCGATGTGGTCGCGGCGACGCGGCGGGCGCACGAAGAGGGCTACCGCATTATGGATGCCTACTCGCCTTATCCGATTGAGGCGCTCTCCGAGGCCGTCGGCCACCACAAGGAGCGTCTGCCGCTCATCGTGCTCATCGGCGGCATCGTCGGACTCATCGGCGGTTACGCCATGCAGTATTACGTCTCGGTGATCAACTACCCGATCAACGTCGGCGGGAAGCCTCTGCACAGTTGGCCGGCCTTCATCCCGATCACTTTCGAGACGACCGTGCTCGGCGCGGCGATGGCGGCCATCTTCGGCATGCTCGCCTTGAACGGGCTGCCCGAACCGTATCACCCGGTCTTCAACGTGCCGAACTTCGCGCTCGCTTCGCGCGACCGCTTCTTCCTCGTCATAGAGGCGCGCGACCCGAAGTTTGACCGCGAGGCCACGACCGGCTTTCTCCGTAGTTTGGGCGCGCAAGAGGTGTCTGATGTCGAACACTGATAAGAATGCGGATTGCGGATTGCCGATTGCGGATTCTTCAATTGTGGAATGCGGAATGCGGAATGTGGATTGTAAAAATCCGAACCGCTCTGTTTCTTCAATCCGCAATCCGAAATCCGCATTCCTCAATCGAGTGGTCTGCTTACTGCTCGCTGCTTACTGCTTACTCGCACTGGGTTGCCGGCAGGACATGCAGGATCAGCCGCGTTACGAGGTCTACGAGCCGAGCCGCAGTTTCTCCGACGGGCAGTCGTCGCGCCCCTACGTCGAGGGTACGGTCGCGCGCGGTTACCGCGATGTGAATTCGGCTTACTACACAGGGAAGAACGCGGCGGGCGCGAGCGGCGGCGCGAGTGGCCTGACGACGACGGCGAGCGCCGGGGCGAACGTGCCGAACGCGCAGGGCGCGTCAGCGTCCGGCACGCAGACGGGCGGCGACGTGAACGTGCGCGGCAACGTCGCGGGTAATGTCCCCGGCGCGGCGGGGCAGAGTGGAACGCCGGGGAGCGTCAACGAGTTTCCCTTTCCCATCACGGCGACAGAACTGGATCGAGGCGAGGAGCGTTTCAACATCTACTGCTCGATGTGTCACGGCCAGACAGGCTACGGCGACGGCATGATCGTCAGGCGCGGCTTCCGCCGCCCGCCCTCGCTCCACGACGACCGCCTGCGCGGGGAAACGCTCGGCCACTTCTTCGACGTGATCACGAACGGCTGGGGCGCGATGCCCGACTACTCTCAGGAGATTCCGGCGCGCGACCGCTGGGCGATCATCGCCTACATCCGCGCGCTGCAACTGAGCCAGAACACGCCCGTCGCCGAAGTGCCGGAGAACCTGCGTAACGCGCGCAAGCCCGTGCCGGGCACGCCGACCACACAGGGCGGACATCAGGGAACCGGAGGGGAGCGCACGCCATGAGCGCCGAAGCAGAAACCATGACCACTTACAACGCCCCGGCCTCCGTTGCCCGACTCGGAGGGCACGCGCTCGTCGCAGGCATCATCGCTCTCGTGCTGTGCGTCGTCGGCGCATTCATCAACCCGGCCGGGTTCTGGCGCGCTTACCTCGTCGGCTACGTCTTCTGGACGGGCGTCTCGGTCGGTTCGCTCGCCATCATCATGCTGCACCACCTGTCGGGCGGCGGCTGGGGCGTCGTGATTCGCCGCCCGCTCGAAGCCGCCGCGCGCACGCTGCCCGTGATGGCGATCCTGTTTCTGCCCATCGCCTTCGCCGTCTTCACGCACCAACTTTACCCCTGGACGGTGCCGGAAGAGGCCGACCTGGAGATCATCAAGCACAAGGCGATTTACCTGAACATCCCGTTCTTCCTTGCGCGCACGGTCTTCTATTTCGCGATGTGGTTCCTGCTGTCCATCCTGCTCAGCAAGTGGTCGCTCCAACAGGACGCGGCGGACGACCCGCGCGAACGCCGCCGTTTGAAGGACAAACTGCAAAACCTGAGCGGCCCCGGAATTTTGCTGTTCGGGCTGACCGTCACGTTCGCCGCCGTCGATTGGGTGATGTCTCTGGAGCCGGAATGGTTCTCGACGATCTACGGGTTGCTGATCATGGTCGGGTGGGGCTTGACTTCGCTCGCCTTCGCCATCGTCACCACCGTCATCCTCTCGAAGGACGAACGCCTGGAGCGCGTCTACCAGCCGCGCCACTTTCACGACCACGGCAAACTCCTGCTCGCCTTCGTGATGCTCTGGGCATATTTTTCGTTCTCGCAGTTTTTGATCATCTGGTCGGGCAATCTGCCGGAGGAAATTCCGTGGTACATGCGCCGTCTGTTCGGCGGCTGGGGCTACGTGGCGGTCGCGCTCGTCGTCTTCCACTTCGCGCTGCCGTTCGTCCTGCTGCTCTCGCGTGAGCGCAAGCGTCGCGCCCGCGCGCTCGTCGTCGTCGCTCTGCTCGTTCTGGTGATGCGCGTCATCGATCTGTTCTGGACAATCGCGCCGAGCGTGTTGGCGATGCCGCGCCACGGTGCGGACGCGCCGGTGGGATACGGCGGCGGGCTGGCGGGCGTGGTGGCCTATGCTCTGAACTTCATCACGCCGATTGCCATCGGCGGCTTCTGGCTCTGGTGGTATGCGCGCGAACTGGCCTCGCGCCCGCTGCTCCCGCTCGGCGACGAGGGACTGGAAAACGCGCTCGCCGAGCCCAACGGCCACCACTGACGGGCGGCGCGGGAAAAGGTTAGAGAGTAAAAGTAAAAAGGGTCGCGGGTTAGACGAGAGGCGAGGATTGAGATGGGAATTTTCGGTCATCATGGCAACGGCAAAGGGAAGATGCACCTGACGGAGACGCCCGATGTGCGCCATATCACGAACCCGGACGTGATGCACGAGGAGTCGGACGTGAGCGTGCGCGGCGTCGGCACGTTCGTCGGGCTTTTGTTCCTCGGCCTGATCATCGTGAGCGGCCTGATGTTCGGCATGTTCAAGCTGCTCGAAGCCTACGCCGTGAGTCAGGAGGTGCAGCCTGCGCCGATGGCGCGCAGTGAGCGCGAACGCCTGCCGCCCGCCGGTGCGCCGCGCTTGCAGGGCGCGCCCGACCATCGCTCGCTCGATGACCCGAACCTGATCTTCGAGAAGAAGGAACCGACTTTGGAGTGGGACGCGCTCAGGGAGAAGTACAAGTACGACCGGGAGACGGCCGCCGAACTCAATCCCGGCACAGGCATGTGGCGCGTGCCTATTGCCGAGGCGAAGCGCCGACTTCTGGCGAAGGGTTTGCCCACGCGCCAGACCGCGCCCGGCGCACAGCAGGATGACGGCGGCGGCATCAACCTCCCAACCTTTTCGAGCGCGGGGCGACAGGCCGAGAAGCGCGAGAAGTGGATGACGACGGGCGGCAACGCGCAGCCGCACGGCGCGGGCGAAACCAAGCATTGAGCAGTTTGATGAAAAAAGTATTAACCCGAAACAAGATTGTCGGTGAGCGTGTCGTGGCGGGCAGGCTGGTGCGTCGCGTCGCCGCTCTTTTGCTGCTCACAGCTTACTGCTTGCCGCTCACCGTGCTGGGGCAGTACGCGCAGCCGCCGCAGGGCGGCGTGTCGAGCAACGACGTGCCCTTTGCGCTGCGCGACATCGGCATTGAGCAGCGTCTGAACGAGCAAGTCCCGCTCGATCTCAGCTTTCGCGACGAGGCGGGGCGCACGGTGCGGCTCGGCGACTACTTCGGCAAACGCCCCGTCGTCGTCTCGCTCGTCTATTACAACTGCCCGAAGCTGTGCAACCTCGTCCTGAACGGACTCGTCAGCGGTTTGAAGACGCTGCCGTTCACGGTGGGCAAAGAGTTCGATGTGGTGACTGTGAGTTTCGACCCGCGCGAGTCTGCGGCCGACGCCGCCGCCAAGAAGAAAGTCGTGATGCACGATTACGGCCGCCCCGGCGACGCCGCATCGGTCGCCGCCGGCTGGCACTTCCTGACGGGCGACAAGGCCGCGATTGACGCGCTGGCTTCGGCCGTCGGTTTCAAGTATGCGTTCGACACGGCGACGAATCAGTATGCGCACGCGAGCGGCGTGATGATGACGACGCCGCAGGGGAAACTTTCGCACTACTTTTATGGCATCGAGTATGCGCCGCGCGATCTGAAATTCGGTCTGGTCGAAGCGTCGGAGGGGAAGATCGGAAGCGCCGTGGACAAGTTGACGCTCTACTGCTTCCACTATGATCCGACGACGGGCAAGTACGGCCCGGCGATCATGAACATCATGCGTCTGACGGGCATCGTCACCGTGGTGGGTCTGGTGATTTTAATCATGGTCTTACAGCGTCGCCGCCGCAGTAGTAGTAGCGCGCCGGAAGGGCGGCCAATGAGCACGGGAGAGGCAGGAGGGATCGCTTAAACGAGATGCAGTTGCCACGCTTACCATTTACGCCGGAACAAGCCTCCACCGTCTCAGGGGAAGTGGACGCGCTCTACACCTATCTGGTCGCGATCACGCTCTTCTTCTCCCTGCTCGTCGCGGCGCTCATCTTCTATTTCGCCGTCAAATATCGCCGCCGCTCCGAGAACGAACTGCCGCGCCCCATCGCCGGGTCGGTCAAACTGGAGACGATGTGGACGGTCATCCCGTTTCTCATCGCGATGACGATCTTCGTCTGGGGCACGAGCCTCTACTTCTCGCTCTATCGCCCGCCGAAGGACGCCATCGAGATTTTCGTCGTCGGCAAACAGTGGATGTGGAAGTTCCAGCACACGGAAGGGCAGCGCGAGATCAACGAACTGCACGTTCCCATCGGCGCGAAGGTGAAACTGACGATGACGACCGAAGACGTGATCCACTCGTTCGCCGTCCCGGCCTTCCGCATTCGCTCGGACGTGGTTCCCGGCCGCTACACCTACGCCTGGTTCGAGGCGACGAAGACCGGCCGCTATCACCTGTTCTGCACGGAGTTTTGTGGTACGAACCATTCGGGCATGCACGGCTGGGTCGAGGTGATGGAGCCGACGGCCTATCAGGCGTGGCTCGCGGGCGGCGGCTCGGATTCGCCGGCCGCGCAAGGCGAGAAACTCTTCCAGTCTCTGGGGTGCGCGACGTGCCACCGCGCGGATACGCAGGGGCGCGGCCCCGTGCTGACGGGCGTCTTCGGCAAGCCGCAGCGCATACAGGGCGTCGGAGATGTGACGGCCGACGAGGCTTACCTGCGCGAGTCTATCGTCAACCCGGCGGCGAAAGTGGTCGAAGGCTTCCAGCCGATCATGCCTTCGTATCAGGGGCAGGTCAGCGAGGAGCAACTGCTGCAACTCATCGCTTACATACGCTCGCTCGGCGCGCCCGTACAGGGCACGACGATGACGAACGCCGGGACAGGGCAGGGAGAGCCTACGACGACGACCGGCATCAACCCGGACGCGCAACGCTCGAACCCGCTCGCCCCCACTTCGCCGAATCAGATACAGGGCAACACGCCCGTGCCAGGCGGCCTCTCGCCGCAGGGTCGCCGCTCAGGCCAGACGGGCGGCGGCACGTCGCAGACGGGCGCGAACAGCAATCAGCCGCGAGGCGGCGGCGCCGGAAACAGCAATCAATAAGTCAACGGAAGCCGAGAGAGAGTCAGGTCAAGAGGCTGAGGACAAAGGTTAAAGAAGTATGAGTTCAATTGACGCATCAATTCCTCCGTCGTCGCGGATGGCGCCCGATGCCGGCGACTCGCGCGTGAGGTTTGCGCACGAGAATTACATCAACGCCAACTACGGCATCAAGTCGTGGCTGCTGACGAAGGATCACAAGCGCATCGCGCTCTTGTACCTGGCCTCGATCACGGTCTTCTTCATTCTCGGCGGCATCTACGCGCTCACCATCCGGTTGGAACTCCTGACCCCGGCGGGCGACATGGTGCAGCCGATGACCTACAACAAGCTGTTCACGCAGCACGGCATCATCATGATCTTCTTCTTCCTCATCCCGTCCATCCCGGCGGTCTTGGGGAACTTCCTCGTCCCGCTCATGATCGGGGCGAAAGACCTCGCCTTTCCCAAACTCAACCTGCTCAGTTGGTATCTCTATCTGGCGGGCGCGCTCTTTACGATCTGGGCGCTCCTGAACGGCGGCATCGACACGGGCTGGACTTTCTACACGCCCTACTCGACCACCTTCTCAAACTCTTACGTCGTCGCGGCCGGACTCGGCATCTTCATCAACGGCTTCTCCTCGATCCTGACGGGCTTGAACTTCATCGTCACCATCCACACGATGCGTGCGCCCGGCATGACCTGGTTTCGCCTGCCGCTCTTCATCTGGTCGCACTATGCGACGAGTCTGATCATGGTCTTGGGCACGCCCGTCATCGCGATCACCATTTTGCTCGTGGCACTCGAGCGCATCGTCCACATCGGCATCTTCGACCCGCGGCTCGGCGGCGACCCCGTTCTCTTCCAGCACTTCTTCTGGTTCTACTCGCACCCGGCCGTCTACATCATGATCCTGCCCTCGATGGGCGTGGTCAGCGAACTCATCTCGACGCATTCACGCAAGAACGTCTTCGGCTATTCGTTCGTGGCGTTTTCGAGTCTCGCCATCGCCGTCTTCGGCTTCCTCGTCTGGGGGCATCACCTGTTCACTTCGAGCCAGTCGGTTTACGCCGGGATGATCTTTTCCTTCGTCTCGTTCGCCGTGGCGATCCCTTCGGCGGTGAAAGTCTTCAACTGGACGGCGACGCTCTACAAAGGCTCGATCTCCTACGACACGCCGATGCTCTACGCGCTCGGCTTCATAGGGCTGTTCACGCTCGGCGGTTTGACCGGACTCTTTCTCGCCGCGCTCGGCCTCGACGTACACCTGACCGACAGCTATTTCATCGTCGCGCACTTCCACTACATCATGGTCGGCGGCGCGCTGATGGGATACCTGGGCGGCCTGCACAACTGGTGGCCGAAGATCACCGGGCGCATGTACCCGGAAGGCTGGGGGCGTTTCAGTGCGCTCGTCATCTTCGTCGGCTTCAACCTGACGTTCTTCCCGCAGTTCCTCCTCGGCTATCTGGGGATGCCGCGCCGCTACCACGCCTACGCCGAAGAGTTTCAGGTCTTAAACGTGCTCTCGACGGCGGGCGCGTCCATTCTCGGCGTTGGGCTGTTGATTCCGGGCATCTACTTCATCTGGTCTATGCGCTACGGCAAGTTTGCCCCGGCGAACCCCTGGGCGGCCACCGGCCTCGAATGGCGCACGATGTCGCCGCCGCCGACGGAGAATTTCGTGCGGACGCCGGTCGTCACGTGGGAGGCTTATGAGTATCGGCCGATGGAGGAGATGGAAGTGATCGGCCCCGACAAACGTGACACCGCGCAGCCCGCGCACGGCGAGGCATCGACGACTTAAAGCAAGAGGGATATAACGCAATATGGCACACGCAGAAACATTGGACGCGCACGACGCGCACGGCGGAGCAGCGGCAACGCACCAAGCCTCTTCCAATCTCGCGCACCACTTCGACAACCTCGAACAGCAGCGCGAGGCCGGAAGTCTGGGGATGTGGCTGTTCCTCGTCACCGAGATCATGTTCTTCGGCGGCCTGTTCACCGGCTACATCATTTACCGGATGCAGCACCCGCAGGCCTTCGCCATCGCCAGCAGCACGCTCAACTGGAAACTCGGCGCGCTCAATACGGTCGTCCTCATCGTCAGCAGTTTGACGATGGCGCTCGCCGTCTACTTCGCGCAGATGGGCAACCGCCGCAGCCAGATCATCTTCCTCGTCGTGACGATGCTGCTCGGCGCGGTGTTCCTCGTCGTCAAGGCTTTCGAGTACGCAGACAAGTTCGAGCATCATCATTTTCCGGGGCTGAATTTCCAGTGGAACGAGGCCGTGCCCGCAGGCGTCTCGACCCATCACATACAGATGTTCTACTGGATTTACTTCGCCATGACCGGCCTCCACGCCCTGCACATGATCATCGGCATCGGCGCGATGCTGTTCCTGATCTTCTATGCCTATCGCGGCCGTTACACGCCGGAATATCACGCGCCGGTGGAACTGACGGGCTTGTATTGGCACTTCGTAGACATCGTGTGGATTTTCCTCTTCCCGCTGCTCTACCTGCTCGGCGCGCACCTCACGCACGGCGGGGGCGGCGGACACTAGGGAGGGGGTCGAAAAGTTATGTCTGAGCACATCGTCTCTAAAAAACTCTACTTCGTCATCTTCGGCGCGCTGATGGTCTTGACCGCGCTGACCGTCTGGGTTGCCAACATCGACCTCGGCTCGGAGAAACTGAACACGGTCGTCGCGCTCGCCATCGCCGTGACGAAGGCCGTCCTCGTCGTGCTCTACTTCATGCACGTGCGCTACAGTTCGCGCCTCACGTGGGTGGTCGTCGCCGGCGGTTTCCTGTGGCTCATCATCATGGTCGGCCTGACCATGAGCGACTACCTGACGCGCGGCTTCCTGACTTACCCGCGCTGAGCGCACGCGCGTGACACCGCGTCCGTCAATTCGTTTGACCCGAAGCCCGGAGCCGACGGCCTCCGGGCTTCTTTTTTGAACCTCGCGCCGCATCGAAGCGTTTACAGCAGCAGGGCACGCGGGCGGCGAGGGCGGCGTAAAATCCTTTTCGTGTTGTGAAAAACCTTGTGGCGCGGATAGAATCAGGCGGGCGGCGCATCGCCCATCTCGACAATTCTTTGACTAACGGGCGGCGGTGATTTATGGCTGAACGATGCAACAGTTGCGGCGCGGAGTTGTTCACGGGGCAGCAGTTCTGCCGCGCGTGCGGCACGCCGACGCGCCAGTTTTCCAGCGAAGAACTCCCCACGCAGATGCTCCCGCCGAGCGGGCAGGAGCCGGAGCAGCAGCAACGGCCGACCGCACAGACGCCGCTCGCCACTTCGCCGCTCCCCGGCCGCGACCCCTCCACGCAGGGCTTCGGGGCGGACTATGCGCGCTATCAACCGCCGCCCGTCCCGCCGCAGCGCATGACCGCGCCCGTCCTCGCGCCGCCCGCGCGCAGGCGTTCGCACAGGTGGATTTATGCGGTGGTCGGACTGCTGCTCTTTTTCGTAGGGGCGTCGGTCGTGGCCGCTCTGTTTGTTATGAACCGGCAGGCACATCGCATCACGAGAACTGTCGTGCGCCCGAACGTCAAGGTTCCCATGCCGCCCGTGCCGCCGCCGCACCCGATGGAGGCAGGCGTAGAAGGTTTGGAGATGGTTGACGGGCAATCGGTCTTCACAAAAACTTACCCGCTCGCGAAAGATGGCTCGTTCTCCCTGCGCAACTTCAGCGGCGACATCACAGTCGAGGGTTGGGACGAACAGCAGGCCGAGGTGAAGATCATCAGGCGCGGCGGCAGCAAAGAGGATGCACGCGCGCCGCTTCAGGTCATGAACGAAGAGGGCGCGAATCGCCTCGTCCTCAACTCGATGCCGAATAAGTCGGGCGGCGGCGCGGGCGAAATGAAGTACGTCTTGAAAATCCCGCGCAACCTGCGCGAGTTGGAGATCGTCTCGGTCAACTCGAACGTCGACCTCTCGAACGTTCACAGCGCGTCGATCTCGATCAACGTGCAGCGCGGCAACATCGAACTCGAAGACGTGAGCGGCACGGTCAACTCCCGCACGACGAAGGGCAACACCACGGTCGTACTGTCGGAGTCGGCGAAGGGCGCGCCGCAGATCTTCAACGGGGTCAACGGCAACATCGAACTCGAACTCCCCCCCGGCACGAACGCCGAACTCAAGGCCGAAACCCTCGACGGCAACATCGATATTGACGAAGATTTGGGGATCAATGTCGAAACGGGCATGGTCGGCCGGCACGCGGTTGGGCGTATCGGCAAGGGCGGTCAGCCCATCCTCGTCAAGGTCATCAGCGGCAACATCAAGATCAAGAGTTGAAGCCCCTCCCAGGCATTCACCACCATAACGAAGGGATGAGGGATGAGGGATGAAAGAAGACAAGTGAATCGTAAATCGTAAATCGTGAATAGAGAAAACCTGTTCCTTCTATTTACGATTTACGATTTACGATTCACGGCTTTTCTTCATCCCTCATCCCTCATCCCTCATCCCTTATCTGAGTGGCGTCCGGCGGGTGAATCGGTATAATCGTGCGTCGCTTGACTGGCGCGCGAATTCTCTCCCGAAATTTTCAAGTCTAATCCCGTATCTCCGTCGAGGAATGTTGATGGCAATTTCGCTGAAGCCCGAATTTCTGAAGCGCTACAAAGACATCGCGATGCTGTTTATGAAGTATGGCCGCTCCGATCTGGTGAACACCAGCGGCCTCAGCCTCGCGCTCGGCGACGATGCGCCGGAGGTCGCCGCGACCGCACCCGAAGCGGGCGAACTCGCCGCCGACCTCGAACGCCTGGGGCCAACCTTCATCAAACTAGGCCAACTGCTCTCCACGCGCGCAGACATTTTGCCGCCGCCCTACCTCGAAGCACTCGCCCGCTTGCAGGACAACGTCGAGCCGTTTTCCTTCGCCGACGTGGAGCGCATCGTCGAGGACGATCTGGGCGTGCGTCTGTCGAAGGCGTTCAACCGCTTCGACTCCGTGCCGATGGCGTCGGCCTCGCTCGGGCAGGTGCATCGCGCGGAGATGCGCGACGGGCGCGAAGTGGTCGTCAAAGTGCAGCGGCCGGACATACGCGATCAGATCGTGCAGGACGTGGCCGCCCTCGAAGAACTCGCCACGTTCCTCGATTCGCACACGGAGATGGGCAAGCGTTACGACTTCGCGCAGATGCTCTCAGAGTTTCGCAAGAGTTTGCTGCGCGAACTCGATTACCGCGCCGAGGCCGGCCACCTCATCGAGTTCGGCGAAAACCTGCGCGACTTCGATCTCCTCATCATCCCGCGCCCCGTAGAGGACTTCACCTCTTCGCGCGTGCTGACGATGGACTACATCCACGGCAAGAAGATCACTGCGCTCCACCCGATCCGCCGCCTTGAGATTAACGGCGAGCGCCTCGCCGAACAGTTCTTCCGCGCCTACCTCCAGCAGATACTCGTGGACGGCGTCTTCCACGCCGACCCGCACCCCGGCAACGTCTTCCTCACAGAGGACGAGCGCGTCGCACTGCTCGACCTCGGCATGGTCGCGCGCATCATGTCCGGCTTTCAGGACAATTTGCTGCGGCTCCTCTTAGCCATCAGTGACGGGCGCGGCGAAGAGGCGGCCGACATCACCATCCGCATGGGCACGCGCAAAGAGAACTTCCAGGAAGAGGATTTCACGCGCGACGTGTCGGACATCGTGGCACGCCACACAGACACGAGCATGACGAAGATTGATGCCGGGCGCGTCGTTCTGGAAATCCAGCGCATCGCGGCCGAGCGCGGTTTCCGCCTCCCGCCCGAATTCACCATGATCGCCAAAGCCTTGCTCAATCTCGATCAGGTGGTCTACACGCTTGCGCCCCACTTCGACCCGAACTCGGTCATCCGCCGCTACGCCAGCGAGATCATGCAGCAGCGCATCCTGAAGTCGCTCGCGCCCGGCAACCTGATGACGAATCTGCTCGACGTGAAGGATTTCCTGGAACGTCTCCCGAACCGCGTCAACAAGATTCTCGACGCGGTGGGGAACAACGAGTTGGAGTTGAAGGTTGACGCGATTGACGAGAAGAAGTTGATGGAGGGTTTGCAGAAAGTGGCGAACCGCATCACGGTCGGCCTCGTCATCGCTTCGATGATCGTCGGCGCGTCGCTCCTGATGCGCGTCGAGACGAGTTTCAAACTCTTCGGCTATCCCGGCCTCGCCATCATCTTCTTCCTCCTCGCCGCCGCCGCCGCCGTCTGGCTCGTCATCATCATTCTCTACTACGACGAAACCGCGGAGAAATAGGGATGAGGGATGAGGGATGAACAAAAGTAGGAGACAGAAAACAGAAGTCAGAAGTCAGAAGTCAGGACTGCTGAGCTTTCCTTCTGACTCCTGACTTCTGTTTTCTGTTTTCTGTCTCCTCAGTCATCCCTCATCCCTCCGCCCTCATCCCTTCTATCACCGTGCCTGGCCGAAGCGCAGTTGATATTCGGCCGAGTTGGCGAAGCCTTTGACCATGGTGCGGAAGTCTGTGGGGTTGGCGTTCAGATAGGCGAGCCAGTTGTTGTAGCCGGCCTCTTCGGGGTCGCGTCGCAGGTAGCCGAAGTATTGCATGGCGACGAACGCGCCGTTGCGCTCGCGTGCGTCAACCGCCGGGTGCTCGACGAGCGCCATGAGAACTTCTGCGCGCGTTCTCACTCTCGTGTTCAGATCGTTGACGAGCGAATTGCGCGTGATGCCGCTCGCGCCGAGGGCGACGCCCGTCGTCTGTAACAACTTATCCACGAACGCATCCGACGAGAGAGTTTCGGGGTAGCGGGTTTTGAACTCCGGCCGCTCCACCCATTCGTTGGCGAACGCGAGCCGCTTGGCGAAAACTTCTTCGGCCGTTGCGCCCGTCACGCGCCGCATGTCCGGGATGATCTCGGCGTAGAGCGGCAAGCGGCCGAGCGAGACCTTGTAGAACAGGAGCACCAAATAGCCCTTGAGTTGAAACTCGTGCGAGCGGAAGAAGGAGGCGGAGACCGTGAGGCGGTCGCACTCGGGGTTGTCGTTCACGTTCGAGCAGCGATTGAGGACGCCCATCCATGCCTCGAAGCCCGCCGGTTCGGCCTCGCGCGAGAGGAAGTCCAGATATTGCATGCGGACGAAGAAGTCGTTGGAGAAAATCGGGTTCGGGACGACGGCGGGCGGCTCGACTCTGAAGTCGTTGTCGAATAGGCGCACGGCGGCCGTCGAGCGGAAGCCGAGCGTTCCGCCCGAAGGCTGGTTGAGCCGGATGGGAAATTCCTCCGTGCCCTCTGCGTGCGCGTCGTCGATGACGGGGATGGTGAAAGTCTTTTGCGTCTCGCCGGGGGCGAAGTGGAGCGTGTCAACGGTCGTCGCGTAATCGCAGCGAGCGTAAGCCACGCCTATCCCGTCGCCTTCGTGCGCGGCGGCGCAGGGGACGGCGGCCGGGTTGTCAACCGTCGAATATTCGACCGAGGCCGCGCCGCTGGTGTTGCCGGCGCGTGTGACGATGATCGTTGCGCGCGCCCCGTTCTCGGCGACCTGAAAGACGGGCACCGCGAAGTTGAACACGCTCTGCGGCGTGACGAGCGGCTGGTAGCCGAGGGCGCGAAACTCCCCCGCGATGATGTCGTGGCCGGTGTCGTTCGGGTGGACGCCGTCGGTTGACATGTAACCGCGCCGCGCCGCGTCAATGTCGCCGCTCACGCCGTTGAAGGCCATGTAGATGCGCGCCGGGAGGATGCGATTGTTGAGGGCGCTGAGGATGATGAAGCGGCTAACGTCGTCGAGATAGGGCTTGATGACGGGCAGCACGCCGAATGCACGCGCCAGATCAACCGCCGGATTGTAGTAGTCCATCGTGCGGATGATGGTGTTCGAGGGGCTGCGCAGAGAGAGTATCTGCGCGACGATGGCGTTCCAGTTGGTTTTGAAACTGGCGACCGTCGCACGCAGGCAGTTCTGATTGTCCGTGCCGCCGCAGGTGCCGCTCTGGTAGCTTCTGGCCGCATCCTGAAAATCGTTCGCCCCGATGTTCCAGGTCACGATCTGCGAATTGGCGATCTGCATGCGCAAACTCTCGTCTGTGCGCAGGGCGTTGAGGAGGTCTGCGCTCGTCCAACCGGAGACGCCGCGGTTATTGAGGTTGACGGTCGCGCCGGTGTCGGCCTGCACGTAGTCGCGGAAGCGTGGGACGTAGCCGCCCCGCGAGTCGTTCAACCCGGCGGCGAGCGAGTCGCCGAGCGCGGTGTATTGCCAGACCTGCGCCTGCTGCGCGGCGGCCGGACGGGCACAGAGCAGCAGTGCGATAATTGAGAGGGCGAAGGCGAGGTTTTTTAATTTCATGTTCTTGCTCAATCCGATGGTCTTGGAGTTGGGAACTACGCCGTTTCTGTGTGGCAAAGTTTGTGCCGCCGCGCGTCACACGACGAAAGGCGCGAAAATCGGCCGCGGCCGCTCAAATTGTGTCCGCCGCGCCCGTCACTTGAAAGAAAATCGCGGCGGCCGCGGGGCGCGTCGGCGGCGATTGCGTTGTTTCGGGTTAAGCAGAGTGCGGCCGTTGGCCGAAAAATCTGCGTTCTGGTTACGAAGTTGCTGCGGATCGCGACCGGCTCGCGCTGTCGCGCACATAGGGGGTTATGTGGCGTGGCCTAGAGTATTATTGCGCCGTATCAGATGTCAAAAGTGTGGGGTGGGTTGTGCCGCCTGAGCCGCATGGGGCGGGCGTTTTCGACCCGCGCTCGGCTTTTGCCTTTTTTTTGCACACAAGGCATAATATCTGCCGTCTACTCCTTCTCTCGCGCATCAACGGTGATGCGCCCCGCGCTGTGGAGAGCCAAGCGGCGGCGTCTGGATAGTTCGAGAGCAGGCCGGTATCAACTTGCAGAAGCTGCTCGTCAGGGCATTCCGAAGACGCGACTTCGCTGCTATCCGTTCACGAAGCCAAAACCGCATTCGAGCTTCTCTTCACGCTCCCACGGGGGAGGGATTTCAGTTATGTCAATGAAACTTTACGTCGGTAATCTCAATTTCAAGACCACGGGCGAAGACTTGCAGGAACTGTTCGGGCAGGTCGGGACGGTGGAGTCGGCTTCGGTCGTGATGGATCGTGATACGGGACGCTCGCGCGGCTTCGGCTTCGTCGAAATGTCCAGCAATGAAGAAGGCCAGAAGGCCATCGAGCAGTTTAACGGCAAGGAATTTAACGGCCGCAACCTGAGCGTCAACGAAGCGCGCCCGCGCGAGGATCGCGGTGGCGGCGGCGGTGGACGCGGCGGCTACGGCGGTGGCGGCGGCAACCGTGGTGGCGGTGGTGGCGGTTACGGCGGTGGCGGCGGCGGAGATCGCGAGCCGCGCTGGTAACTGTCAGGCAGCGTCAGTTTAGTTCTCATTCGAGAGCATACACAGGGAAGCGCCCCACGCGATGGAAGTTCACGGTCGCCGGGGCGCTCTCGGTGTCAAGGTTTCGCACGGCGGCGAGCACTACTACAACATGCGGATAGAGAACCTTCAGACAAACTCATCCGCTAACTTCGGGTAAAGCGCAAGCGGCATCTCATCGGCGGACGCTCCGCGCTTGATTTAACCAAAGGAGCTTTTGTTTGGCTAAAGATGATCTTATTCCGGCCGAAGGCGTCGTGATAGATAAACTTCCAAACGCCTTCTTTCGCGTCCGTCTGGATAACAGCGAGCACGTCGTGCTGGCGCAAATCGGTGGCAAGATGCGCAAAAATTTTATACGCATCCTCCCCGGCGACCGCGTCCAGGTCGAAATGTCCCCCTATGATCTGTCAAAAGGCCGGATCACTTATAGATATAAATAGGTGAATCGTGAATCGTAAATCGTGAATAGAAAGGACAGCTTTAATCTATTCACGATTCACGATTTACGATTCACTTATTTATATCTATAAGTGATCCGGCCTTTGGACAGATCGT
>DASVPS010000221.1:0-10647 GCA_036389555.1 Pyrinomonadaceae bacterium | reverse complement strand
CTTATCCTTCCGTCCTAGCGTTCCATGAGTTGCTGTGGGAGTTGTTTGTCAACGCGCGGCCGGGTGGGGGCGTTGGCGAGTTCGAGCGCGGTGAGGAAGATGGTGCGCGTGACCTTCTCCATCTTCTGGTAGTCGATCTTGTCGGCCGTGTCGGACGGGCGGTGATAGTCTTCGTGGACACCGTCGAAGTAGAAGATGATGGGAATGCCGCGCTGGGCGTAGTTGAAGTGGTCGCTGCGGAAGAAGAAGCGATTGGGATCAGACGGCTCATCGTACTTGTAGTTGAAACTCAGGTTGAGGTAGGCGCGGTTGACGCGCTCGCTCAACTCGCCGAGTTCGGTGCTCATCATCTTCGAGCCGATGACGTAGATTTCGTTCGCGCCGGAGAGTTCGCGGTTGGCGTCGTTCGTGTCGCCCTCTTTTTTGCTGCGGCCGATCATGTCTATGTTGAGCTGGGCGACGATCTGTTTGAGCGGGACGGTCGGGAACTTGGTGAAATACTCTGAACCCCACAAGCCTTTTTCTTCAGCGCAGTGCCAGACGAAGAGGACGGAGCGTTTGGGGCGCGCGCCGCGCGCGAGGGCTTCGGCGATGGCGAGCACGCCGACCGTGCCGGAGCCGTCGTCGTCCGCGCCGTTGTAGATGCTGTCGCCGCCCACGGGCGGCCCCGTGCCGACGTGGTCGTAATGCGCGCCGATGGCGACGTATTCATTCTTGAGCACGGGGTCGCCGCCTTCCAGCACGCCGACGACGTTCTGCGTCAAGGCCGTTTGGGAAGCGACGCTGACGTTGAACTCGGCGCGCTTGTTCGTGGCGAGGCTAAACGATTCGCCCGCATCGCCCGCTGTGATGCCTTTCAGGATGTCGTCCCCTGTGCGCTTCTCCCCGGCGAACAGTGCGCCGAGCAACGCGGCCGAAGGGAGGATGGCCGGCAGTTCGCCGCCGCCACCACTACTGCTGCTGTCGCCGCCGCCGACGAAGCGCGCGACCTGATAGTTTACGCGGTCGGCCATGTAGCGGCCGTAGCGCCACGTGCGTTCGAAGTTTCGCGGGATGCGTATGAGTCCCTTCGCGCCGTTCTTGCGTGCATAGCTCTCTGCGTCTTCCCAGTCGGCCTCGCCGGCCTTGCCTTTGAGGTCGCCGCGCGTCATGCCCTGCGGTAACACCCCCGCGGCGGCGACGATGATCTTGTTGCGCACGTCCAGACCGTTGTAGGCGTTGATGTTTTTCGACTTGATGACGTAGCCGTGGCCGGCATAGACGAGCGCGCCGCTCGCGTTGCCGTTCACCGTGCCCGCGAGGAAATCCTCGCCGAACTTGTAAGCGCGATCACCCACGCGGACGCTGGACTTCAAAGGGTCGACTTTGAAACTGACGAGTTCGATTTTTTGGAAATAGGTGCCGTCGTCGCCCGCGGGTTTGAATTTGAGACGGGCGAGGTGGCCGGAGAGAAACTTGGCCGTGTCGTCGAGACCTTTCGAGGGCGTGTCGCGACCGCCCATCGCGTCCGAGGCGACGAAGTGCAGGTATTCGCTCAAACGCGCCGCCGTGATCGTGTTGGCAGATTCGAGTGCGGCCGCCGGCAGCGCGGAGGCAGCGGAGGCGGCAGCGCCCGCGCCCGCCGGTCGAGTTTGTTGCGCGAGGGCGGTGGCGGCAGGGAAGTTGAGCAGTAATGCGCAGGCGAGCGCGAGGTTGAGCAGTTTGAATCTTTGCATGTCTTCTCCAAAAAAATTGAACTTACATCATCTATGAATAGAGGTACGATGGTTGGGCTTTGATGTCAAACACGGCGGCGGGCGTTTGCCGCGCGGCCGGGAGAGGCGGATTCATTGCGCGCAAAAGGTAAGGGCGCGGGGACAATTCACAGTCCACGCGCCCTGCTCAGAAGAATTCTGATGGCCGGTCTTAGCTCGCCGCGGCTTTTTGTTTTTGCTGCTTTTCGGCGGACATTTGCGCGCCGATCTCGTTGATCTGCTGCGCGCTCAACACCTCGCGCGCCTTGGTAAACATCTCGCCCTCTTCCTCTTCGACGTGATGTTCGACGTTCTCACGCAACTCCAGGATCATGTCGCTCCATTCCTCGCTGTCAGGCGGCGTCGCCTCCAACTCGGCGAGCAAATCCTTCACTTCCTGATGCTCCTCGTAAGCCTCCTCGGTGATGTCGCGCGTCTCGGCCGCAGCCTTGAGCGCCGGGTAGAGGATCGTCTCCTCGACGTGCGCGTGCAGGTCTAACTCCTGTTTCAACTGCGTGAACAACTGCTGGCGCGTCGCGGCGTCGGTCGCCGGTTCGATGCGGTCGAACAACGAAGAAACTTTGGCGTGATCGTTTTTCAGCAATTCAAAAGCGTCCATCTCTAACTCTCCCTTGCTTGAATGTGTGCGTTATGTACCCAGACCTTGCACGCTTATCGAACGCGCACAGGCCGCCCGCAGCCAGACAGAGCAAACACGATGCCAGCGCGGCCGTTTAACTGTGGGAACCTCATAGCCCGAATCTTTCGGATACCGGCGAGACGGGTGAAAGTTGGATTGAGATAACTTAACAAAGCGGAATCTGAATTGAACCTTATTTTTTCAGTAGCCGGGGTGTGCCGGAGTGTCGCCTGCCATTTTGCGGACGCGCTGCGCCTGTGCGACAATTCGCCGCACGCGCCTGTAGCTCAGTGGATAGAGCACCTGCCTCCGGAGCAGGGGGCCGCAAGTTCGAGTCTTGCCAGGCGCATTTGATTTCTCAATTTCTGAACGTGACCGTCCCACGTATAATCCGCTGCCCAGCGCACGAGTTTCGCCTGCCCGTTTTTCACCGGGTTGAGTCGGAGTCGTCCCTGTGTCCCATGATTTTCGGCCGGAACGGCGTAAAGTTCACCGGAAGTGGGGCAACACACCACGAAAAAATCAACCTCGCCAAATTCGTACCGCCGCCGACTTAGGCCAGCCCCAGGCTGCCTGCGCTGGCTTTTATAAAGCACGCAACCCTGACTGACCCAAGCTGTCTTAACTTGTATTTTGTATAGACGAGAGCCGCCTGCATCAACTACCAGATCATAGCTCGCGCCTGTCCCGAACGGGATACTAACAGTGAATCCTGCATCGAGATAAGCGCTCAAAACTATGCTTTCGCTTTTGTTGCCGAGTTGATATTTGTGCATACTTCCTCCTTATCGCTCGACGCGCATTGTAGCGCGATGGGCAACAGCGGGAACAGTTTTTAAGACAAGATTGGTATGAGAAACGTCACACGGAGAGAGCCGCTTATGATCGTCGTCAATCGCCAGAAGGCCGCCGTCATCAGGACGCCGCACGGGTCGGAGATACGCCCGCTCGTTGATCGCACCACGTCGGAGATCGAGTTGTGTAGTCTGGCGGAGGAAGTGTTGCCCGCCGGGGCGGCCGTCGGGCGGCATCATCATTTGCAGACCGAAGAGGTTTATTACCTGCTCGAAGGGCGCGGGCGCATGACGGTCGCAGGGGAGACGCGCGAGGTCTCGGCCGGCGACGCCGTCTTCATCCCGCGCGGCGCGACGCACACGCTGGAAAACACGGGCGATGCGCCCCTGCGCCTGCTGCTCGTCTGCGGCCCCGCCTACAGCCTTGAGGATCACAGAATGGAGGGATGAGGGGGAAGGGATGAGGGCGGAGGGATGAGGGATGAATGAAGAAAGCACTCAACTTCTTGAATGCTTTCTTTCATCCCTCATCCCTCCGCCCTCATCCCTTTGTTTCGTCTTCCCTGGTTGCGCCGGAGATTTGGCCGAGTCCCTGTCCGGCCGTGCCGTCTTCGGTCTTGCGTTCGACGGCCGGGCGCGGGCGGTGTATGTCGCCCGTGTCTGAAGACGGCGTTTCAACGCCGTTTTGTTGCTGCATCGCATTTCCGTGCTGGTCGCTCTGTTCTGCCATGATGCTTGCCCCTCCGAGGTTGTACGAGATGCGTGCGTTTAGAAGAACTTCTACGCGCGCCGCGCTTGAGCGGGGCAATGAGCGTGCCTCTATGGGAAGCAGGACAGTGGACGGGTAAAAGGTGAAAGGGAAGCGGCAGGCACCAGCGAGCGCGCGTCGCGGATGTGTGTCTTTCGCCGGCCTTTACCTTTTGCCTTTTTACTTTTGCGCGTCGTATGCTCGAAACTCGCGCGCGGGTGAAGTCGAGACCGACTGCCGAAAGTTTCGCATGGCTGAACAGAACCACTTCACGGAGTTCACACGTTTTCTCAGGCTGGAGGCCGAGGCCATCGCGGCGACCGCCGGGCGCATCGGGCGCGCGGAAGTGGAGCGCGCGGTCGGTTTGCTGGCGTCGTGTGAGGGCAAGGTGGTGGTCGTCGGCGTCGGCAAGTCTGGCAACGTGGCGCAGAAGATCGCTGCGACGCTGACGAGCACGGGCACGCTCGCCGTCTACCTGCACCCGTCCGACGCGCTGCACGGCGGACTCGGCATCGTCACGCCCACGGACATCGTGATCATGATCAGCAACAGCGGCGAGACCGACGAGATACTCGCGATGCTCCCGTTTCTCAAACACAGGCGGTCGGCCATCATCGCCGTCGTCGGCAATTTGCGCTCGACGCTCGCCGCGCGCGCAGATGTGGTGCTCGATGCCTCCGTGGACAAGGAAGCCTGCCCGCTCAATCTCGCGCCGACGACGAGCACGACCGTCGCGCTCGCCATCGGCGACGCGCTCGCCCTGACCCTCATGGATTGCAAGAAACTGACGCCCGAAGATTTCGCGCTCAACCATCCGGCCGGGCGTCTGGGCAAGCGCCTGATGCTGCGCGTAGATGACGTGATGCACGGCGGCGCGCAGAATCCGACCATCGCGGTGGACGCGCCCTTGCTGGAAGTGGTGCAGGCGATCACGCGCGGCGGCCTGGGTGCGGTCAACGTACTCGCGGCGGACGGGCGTCTGGCGGGCATCATCACGGACGGCGATCTGCGCCGCACGCTCGAACGCAGCCGCCTCGCCGACCTCGAAGCGCTCACGAGCCGCGAGGTGATGACGCCGAACCCCGTCACGACCTCGCCCGACACACTGGCCTACGCCGCGCTGCAACTGATGGAAGACAGGCCTTCGCAAATCTCCGTCCTGCCCGTCGTGGACGAAGCGGACAAGTGCGTCGGCCTCGTGCGGCTGCACGACATCGTGCGGAGCGGAATATGAACGTCGCGGCCGGAGGCGGAAGGATGAAGGATGAATAAGAAAAGGGGAGATACCCCGGCGCTCCCGGCACACACGTCTCGCCGCGCGTCGCGCACTAACTCCAACTCACGCTCCCGGCTCCCGTACGTCTTCGCGCTGCTGTGCGCGTTCGGCCTCTGCACGAATGGGCTGCCCTCCGTCGCGCGTGCGGCACAGGAGCAGACGCGCCCGCGCGAGGCGAAGGCGATCCCTGCGGGCGAGGTGGCCGTGTCACTCAATGAGGGGCTGTTCAACGCGCTGCTCGAAGCGATGTTCACGCTGCCGAACCCGCCCACCTTCCCGCTCGGCGGCTCGTCGTCGGGCGGCGGCAGGAATTCCTGCGCGAGCGAGATCGCGCTCCTGCGCGAGACGGACGGCACGCGGACGGCGGTGCGCTTCCAAGCGGGACGCATCGCGGCGCCCGTCGCCTTTCGCGGGAGTTACAACGCGCCGCTCATCGGCTGTCTCAGGTTTGAAGGCTGGGCGGACACGACGCTCAATCTCAGCTTCGACCCGTCGAAGCAGGCTCTGACGGCGCGCGTCGAAGTCAAAGCGGTGCATTTGAAGAAAATCCCCGCGCTCTTTGGCGACGGCATCACGGGACTCGTGCAGGACGCGCTCGACGCGCGCTTCAACCCCGTGGAAATCCTGCGCGCCGAACAACTCTCCGCGCGCCTGCCGATGGCTAAGACGGGGAGCGGCGGGTCATTGCGCCTGCGCGCCCGCGAGGTGCGCCACGAAGTGCTGCCGGGCGAACTGCGCCTGCGGGTCGTCTACGAGTTCGTGCGCGAGGAACAGTGAATGAAGGGTGAGAGAATTAAGTCCCGCAGGGACGATTGAGAATAGCCCGGCACTTCAGTGCCGGGAATAAGTTAGAATAACGAATCGGAGTCCCGTAGGGACGATTGAAGTAGCCTACCGCACTCTTCAATCGTCCCTACGGGACTCCGTTTAACTTTATGCTCGTTGTTCCCAGCCATGAATGGCTGGGCTATTCTCAAACGTCCCTGACGGGACTCCTGAACCAATTTCTTCGCAGCCCGACTTAAATTGCAAAAGTTTCTGTTCAGCCATTGGCCGGGTTCGCCGGGTCGTCCGGCCAGCACTCGCCGACCTCCGCACTGCCGAGTTGGTAGGTGTTGATGACGCGCAGCGGCGGCGCGTAGACGTGGATCGTGACCATCCTCTGCCCGCTGTCTTCGGCGTTGCCGATGCGGTGTATGTCGGGCACGTCCGTTCCCGTCACCTCGCCTGCGGCGCGCGCGTGCGTCTCCGCAGCCACGACTTCGCCCGCCTCATTCAAAGCGAACATCTCTTCCGCCATCATGCCTTCGCAGATACGAATTGCGCCGTATGAGCCGTTGTGATCGTGTATGGCGGTGCGGTGTCCGGGCAGCCAGCAGAGGACGAGCATCTCGCACAGTTCGCTGCGGAAGACGCGGTGGCGCGTGTAGGTGTTCGGCTTGAAGCCGAGGTGCGGGTGCAACTCTTCCGGCTCCAACTCCAACCGTCGCAGGAGTGCGTCGAGTTCGGGTTGCGTCGGCGCGGTCGTCAGCGCGGCGAGCGTCTGGGTCAGCGCGGCGAGCGTCAGGCGGCGCGTTTGTTCCGGTTCGCCCGCGTGTACAGGGGCGGTCGTCTGCGTGACATTAGTTGACATAAAAACTCTTTCGGGGGAACAAACTTGTGTGGTAGTTAGCGCGGCGCGCGGGGAAGTTTTACGACGAATCGTGCGGGGCAGTCAAATATAGACGGGCAATATGTATGACCTCTCTAGCCAAGCGATATTTACGACCTCGCCGCACCCTGAGCTAGCCTTCGTGCGCGTAAGCGGCGACGGGCATGTCAACCACTTCCCAGGCCGCGTCGTCGCGCAGCAGTTTCGTCATCAACATGGCGTGGAAGAGATGGCCGCTGCGCTCTGCGCGCAGGCGTCCGAGCAGCGGCATGCCGAGCAGCGCGAAGTCGCCGATGATGTCGAGAATTTTGTGGCGCACAAACTCGTCGCGCGTGCGCAAGCCCGTCTCGTTCAACATCCCTTCGGGCGTGAGCACGATGGCGTTATCAATCGAGCCGCCGCGAATGAGGTTGGCGCGGCGCAGGGCTTCGATCTCGTCTGTGAAGCCGAACGTGCGCGCCGAAGCGATCTCGCGCCCGAAGGCGTTCGCTTCGAGCGCGTCGAAACGCATGTGCTGCCTGCCGATGAGCGGGTGCGGGAAATCGATCATGCAATCGATCTCGAAGCCTTCGCACGGCTCGACGCTCATACGCCTTTGGCCTTCCGCCACAGACACTTTCTTCGTCACGCGCAGCGCGAGCCGCGTCGCCGGTTGTTCGACAATGCCGGCGCGTTCGATCAACTCCGTGAACGCTTCCGCCGAGCCGTCCATGATCGGCAGTTCGAGATTGTCCACTTCGACGTAGGCGTTATCCACGCCGCCGCCGCGCAAGGCCGCGAGCAGGTGCTCGACCGTGGAGATGGTCACCCCTTTGCGCATCAAGGTCGTCGCATAGCTCGAATGCGCGACGTGTTCGACGGTGGCGGGAATCTCGAAGTTGTCGAGGTCTGTGCGCAGGAAGATGTAGCCGGTGTCGGGCGGGGCGGGGAGCAGACGCACCTGCACGGGGACGCCCGTGTGTAGTCCCAGCCCGCTCGTCTCGACGGCCGCGGCAATCGTGGTCTGTTTGATCAAATGTGCGGGCTTATCCTTTCGGCGTCGAGGAGTATCGGCCGAGATGTTCTGCTGCAAAACGACGATAAAGACGGCAATGCCCGTGCCGCGACGCCGAAGACCACGTTAACCCCGTCAACGCGCGTTTAAAGGCGGCGAACGCCGCAGCCACTGTGGCGCGGCCACTACACCCACCCCGCCCCGACTGCGGCAGATACGCCACACTCAAAACTTCTGATTCCGGTGCAAACAGAGATGTTAGCGGATAATCTACACCTGCTCCGAGTCGCTCTCGACACATCATCCCTATTTATTTAAGGCTGCCACTTTCGATCAGGCAATAATCATTCGCTGCGCCCCTTGGGACATCACTTATCCACTAAGAATAACTTGCTGCCCAGTGTTTTTCCCTCAGAGCGTTTGACACTCCGGCGTGTGCTGGCATATCGTGCACGAGTTAACTTAATCGCGTTCTACTGCCGGCGATACTTCGTTAACCTCACATCACTTTAGCCTTAAATTAAGGAACTGTTGGAAGGCGGCGAGGCCTGTCTGTGCTCGTGCCCCAAAGAACCTTATCGTGTCAACAACTGCAAAATAGGGAGAAATATCGTATGAATCTGTCACCTCGCTGTGATACGCAAACAGGGGAAAATATAGGGTCGGCTCTGCCGCACGCCTCTTCGAGTGGCCGGCCTGTGGCCGGAACACGTTCGCTCGCAATAATCGCACTTGTCTTACTTACACTGGGTGTCGGCGCGGGTCACGCGCAGGCACAGGCCTGGAATCTCACCACGGCGCAGCGCCAGGCTTACCTGCAATACTACGCGCCCGTGATCCTCAAGCGCGGGGATGAAAATGACGGCAAACAGGGGCGCGACTGGCTGGCTAACTTCGATTACGACCGGGATGGAGACTTTTCCAATAACCGCGTCAACTGGCGCAACATCGGCCAATACATCGCCGCCGCGCAATACAACACGGGCGCTTACAGCCACTGGCGCATCCGTCCGACCTTCTACACCAGCATCATCGAGTACATGAACGGGGGCAGCAAGTCGTTGGTGCTGCTCTATCACGTCTATAACCCGGCCGATAAAGAACTCAGCGAGATTCACGACTGGGAGCGGGTTGAAATCGTATTGCACGGTGTCGGCGGCACGCCGGGCGGAAGCAGTGAATACGTCAATCACATTACGGTCACGCTCCACAAAGAGCACCACATGCGCCGCTACTACGATTATGAACTGAATTTCATGCAGACCTCCACGGGCAAGCATGTGATGCTGTGGCAAGCCTCGGAACTCAACTACGATGCGACCCACTGGGGGCCTCATGGGCATGAGTTACGCTTCGTCAGAAATCCTTATAGCTGGATCGCCGGGCAGATGAATTCCACTACGGCGGGCGCTGAAGTGAACATCAGCAGCAATGACGATAAGAAGAAGATACATTACGTGTTTGCCCCCGAAGGCTCTGTGGCGGCAACTACGTGGAAAGCTAAAGCTCTGACTTACTCCACGGCGTCGACTCTGGCGAGCCGCGTCGATGACGATACCAAGGTATCCTGGTCTCAGTTGAAGCGCATTACATATGAACTGCAAGACCTCGCCGATATTTTACCGACCCACTGGGAGTACAATGCCTGGTACCTTCCCTGGCTGAACGATCGTCCGGTAGACGTGTTGCTGGAAAGCCCGATTACCAACGAGGCGGGAGCGTCCGAAGTCGGCACGGGGCTGCAACGCTTTCATACGAGGTCACGCGACAGCGGGAAGTCAAATTTGACCGACGGGCGAGAAGGTTATCCCGCTAAGAGGTGGTTCTACGGCGCGTATTCCGCTGAACTCAACCCGGAAAACCCTTCCAGCACTGATGACTTCCAGGGCTTCGAGGGGGTTGGTCTCGACAGCTACGGGTACAGCCGCGGAGCGGCCAGCGGATACTACTATTCACATAACGCTTTCTGGTGGCAACACGATTTCTTCGTGCATTCGGGCGTCATCAATGCAGATAGCACGCGCGAAGAGGGAATGTGGCTCAGAGGCGGGTGGTACCTGGCGGCCAACGGCGGCTTCGACGGGCGCTGGGTGCAACTCTTCGACGACCGGCCTGACTACAATCCGGTCACGCCGACGCCGACGCCCGTTACCTGTTCCCCGACCGACGCGCAGCAATGCGAGATCAATGGGGGCACATGGAACTCTACTAACTGCACCTGTAGGGCTTTATGTTCAGGCTGTCAGATTCAGTGAACCTTGACGGTTACTCAGGGCATAAGCGCCTGACCTGAAATTGACCTGAAATGGTTTTCCGTTGGCGGTGTTGACAGTTCTTAGAGGTCAACACCGCCAACGGAAGTACTCGAACCGGCTCTTGAAGAACTACGCCCGCCCCATCGCGTCCACACTGTCCCGCACCTTTTATGCAAGACTCTTGCAGTGCATTATAAGCATAACAATCTCTTGACTTGACAGTTGCAAATGTATTGCATTAGGCTCTCCAACGCTTACCGGAAGTTTCGCGAGAGCTATAGAAGCCTGCCTTCCTTAGCCTTCACTTAACAGTCTCTTCAACAGATTTATTGGAGTTTTGTCGTTGCAGTCCATCTCGCCCTGCTACAACTCTGCCTCCGCAAAGCTGTCGGCCTGCTCTGCGGAGGATGGCGTGCGTGTGGGGCTTGGAGGGGCGTGCGCTCCTGTGAGTCTGCGAGATGAAGCATTCTCATTCCGGGCAAATCCTCTCTCATTTACCTCGTCATGCGTAAGGGACATCACCGCTCCTGCAAGGGTTTCTTCACTTACGTCAGAG
>DASVPS010000220.1:0-5342 GCA_036389555.1 Pyrinomonadaceae bacterium | reverse complement strand
GTCGTCGTTGGTCTCTAAGGCAACGTCTGCCATCGAGATGATGCCGCGCAGCGTCCTGTCCTGATCCACGATGGGGATGCGGCGCACCTGCTTGTCGCCCATCTTGCGGATGGCCTCGATCACGCGGTCGTTCGGGTGCGCCGTGTGAACCTCTTCGGTCATGATCTCTTCGGCGCGTGTGGTGCGCGGGTCGCGCCCCTCTGAGATGGCGCGCACCACGATGTCGCGATCCGTGATGAGACCGACGAGTCGGCCGTTGCCGTGAATCGTCGCGTTCATGCGGCGCGCGTCTGGACTCGTGGCGGCGGCGGCGGATGCGTCTGCCTCCGTCGCGCCTGTGTCGCCCGCGGGTCGCGCACCGCCCTGCGTCTCCGTGCGATCCACGACGGGGATGACGCCCGTGTCTTCGTTCTTCATCAGACGCGCGACATCTTCGAGCGTCGTATCGCGCGTGGCGACCGTCACGTCGCGCGTCATGATGTCGCGGCAACGAACGTGCGAGCGCGTGGCGCCGCGCCTTGCCTCGCCCCTTCCACGGCCGCCGCCGCTACTACTACTACTACTGCGCCGCCCGCGGAAAAAGTCTCGCCCTTCTTCAAAGATCGAACGCCCCTCGCGTTCATCTTCTTCGTAACGGCGCGGGCGTTCATCGTAGTAGTCGCGCCCCTCGCCGCCGCGCCGCGAGCTGTAAGCATCTATGCGGTCGCGCTCGTCGCGGTAATCGTCGCGTTCGCCGCCGTAGCCGCTGCTGCTGCTGCTCCTCCTGCGCCCGTAGTCGCTGTAGTAGTCGCTGCCTCCTACGTCGCCGCCAACGCCGCGCTCGCGCCCGCCTCGATCTTCATCATAGTCGCCGCGCCGCGCACGCTGGCGGTCTCCATAAAAATCGTCGTCCCGGTCGTCACGATATCTGGACATGTGCTCCTCCTGATAATATCCGCAAAGATAAAACCGCGCCCGTGCGCCGCGCTAAAACACGACCCGCGCACGGCTCCCGGCGACAACTCGCACGCAAACCGCACGCGCACTCGAACAGTTGACTGCGGCACGCACATCGCGCTCTTTTTCGACTTCGAGGGGAACACCCGCGATTATAGAAGTTAAAGGTGAAAAGGCAAAAGGCAAAAGAGAAGAGGGAATCAGCTCACGCCTTCCGCTCTCCTCTTTCGCCTTACGCCTTACGCCTTTCGACGTTTTATCTGGTTTACCGCTCCGTGACGATCTCTGCGACGAGTTGCACCTGCGCGCGAATATTGAGCGTGCCGATCTCGACGGGCGTCTTGGCTTCCATCGCCTGCGCCACCATGCCGCGCGCCTGCACCCGCGCGTCGTAAATCGGCACGGGACGCCCGACGCTCGCCTCCTGCACTTCGACGATGCGCCCCACGCGACCGCCGAGCGCCACGGCCATCACCTGCGCCTTGCGCAGAGCCTCGCGCGTCGCCGCGGCGAGAGCCTGATCGCGCGCGGGTTCGTCGCGGCGCAGCGTGAAGGAGAGGTTGTCTATGTTGTTTGCGCCGGCGGCCGTCGCCGCGTCAATCACGGTGCCGACCTTCGAGAGGTCGCCGAGCGTGACCGTCACGGTGTTGCGCGCCTCGTAGCCGCGTATGATCGGCGTCTGGTTCTCGCGGTAGTTGTACTGCGGCTGCAAATTATAGCCGCTCGTCTCGACCTCCGCGCCCGCGCCCGCCGCGGCCTTCAGCGCGCGCACCATCGCCTCGCTCCGGCGCGCGTTCTCCTGCTGCGCCGCGAGCGCCGTCTGCCCCTGCGTCACGACGGCGACGGAGATCATCGCCGTGTCCGGGCGCGCCTGCACCAGCGAGTCGCCGGAGACGACGATGCGCGTCGTCCACGCCATGAGGGACATGGCCGCCGCCGTCGTCTTCGTGCCGCCGTCGCCGCTGCTTGCCGAGCCGCCCGCCACGGGGCTGAGCGTGCGCGCGTGAAAGGGCGTGCCCTCCATCTGCGTCGTCACCACATCGCGGCGCACGTCGCCCGTCGCTTCCACCTCCGCGCCCGCGCGAAACCAGGTCTCGCCCTGCCAGCGATCCGCGTTCAACAGCAAATATTTTTGCCTGGGCGAATCAATCAACCATCCGCCCGCCTCGACCGTCCGCCCGAGCCGGCCGCGCACCTGCACCTCTCCCTGCTGCGCCACAGCCTGCATGACGAACATCAAACTCAACAAGGCGACGCTCGCCGCCGACATCAATCTGCTTCTGCTCATGTTCTCTCCGTTTCCTTTCCCGCATCTGTTTCTACGGCGCGCAGGAGGCGTCCGGGCGACGGCGAGAGAGTACCGCATAGAACCCCGGCGCGCGATCAAACTCCCCGTCGCGCCCGCCCCTACAGAACGCGCAGGGCGGCGAACCTTGCGCGCTTTGCCTAACGGCCGACCATTTTGTTACGCTCTCTGCCGGTAATGCAAACCTTCGATTCCAAATATCAGAACTTCAAGCGCCCCGCGCGCACGGGCGCGACCGTCACGGTCGGCCGCGTCGAAGACGTGCCGCCGGGGCGCGGCGCGACCGTCGAACTCGACAGCGGCGCGGAACTCGCCCTCTACAACGTCGAAGGCCGCTTCTACGCCGTCGAAAACTTCTGCCCACACCGCGGCGCGCCCCTCGCCGACGGCCAAATCTGCGGCACGACCGTCGAATGCGACTGGCACGGCTGGCGCTTCGACTTGCGCGATGGCCGCTGCCTCAACCGCCCCGAAACCAACATCCAATCCTACGAAGTCCGCATCGAAGACGGCTGGATCAAGATCGTCGTCTAGAGCTTTTTCACGCAA
Organism: Pyrinomonadaceae bacterium; assembly: GCA_036389555.1. Lineage (GTDB taxonomy): Bacteria > Acidobacteriota > Blastocatellia > Pyrinomonadales > Pyrinomonadaceae > JAIVJZ01. The sequence continues at coordinate 2,551 of DASVPS010000220.1, read as the reverse complement.
GTCATTTCATCTCACTTCGACGAAGTTGAACACAATGGCAAATGAAGAACATCTCAAAATATTTATGCAGGGAGCAGAGGTGTGGAATAGGTGGAGAGCACAAACTAATGTTGAGCCAGACCTTAGTGACGTAAACCTTCCTGAAATCAACTTTGCTTGGGGAAAGCTGAATCTAAGCAGGATGAATCTTCGCGGAATGGATTTCAGTTATACGACCTTTAATAGAGCAGATTTCTCCGAGTCCGATCTGAGCGCAGGTAGTTTCGATTTTGGACATTTCATGTGGGCGAACTTCACTAATGCGAATCTCGATAGCGCATTTCTCATAGGCTCAGACCTAAGATTCGCAAATTTTAATGGTGCAAACCTTTCCAACACAAACCTTGATGCAACAAATCTGAGTGATGCAAATCTCGAATCCACAAACTTTAGTGGGGCTAAATTTGGAAAAACGATACTCGGTAACAATGATCTAAGCAGAGTAATAGGTCTTAACTCCGTGTGGCATGCTGCCCCTTCAATTATCGGCATAGACACGTTGTACCTATCAGGTGGAAATATACCCGAAGATTTCCTGCGCGGTTGTGGCGTGCCGGATGAACTTATAGCCTACCTTCCATCGCTTATTGGCGCACGGCAAGCGATCCAGTTCTATTCGTGCTTTATCAGTTACAGCAGTAGGGACGAGGAGTTTTGTAGGCGGCTGCATTCTCGGATGCGTGCTGAGCATCTGCGTGTGTGGTTCGCGCCGGAAGATGTGAAGGGCGGCGAGAAGTTGTATGAGCAGATTGATCGGGCGATTCAGATGCACGATAGGTTGTTGATTGTTCTTTCCGAAGAGAGTTTGAAAAGCAAGTGGGTAATGACGGAGATACGCAGGGCGCGAAGGACGGAGTTGAGAGAGGGCAGGCGTAAGTTGTTTCCGATTCGCCTGTGCAGCTATGAGCAATTGCGTGACTGGGAATGCTTGGACGCGGATTCGGGCGAGGACTTGGCCGTCGAGGTGCGCGGGTATTTCATCCCCGACTTCTCTAACTGGAAAGATCACGATGCGTTCGAGTCGGCGTTCGATAAGTTGCTGAAAGATTTGAGGGCGGCGGAAGGAAACGGCGCGGCCGTTTCGTAAAACGCCGGACGAGGCAGGCTAATTGTTCACGCCATTCAACGCTTCTTGCCACGCGCGCCAGCCTTGCGCTTGATTCCTTCATGCCTCACCGTGCCGGGAATCTTTTCGGGTAGGTCGAACTCGTCGTCAATCAGATCGTCAACATAGACGCCCGCCGCGCGTGCGTATTCCAAAAGAATTGCGAGAGTCGGCTCACGCTGCCCATTTTCAAATTGTGAGATGTAGTTTCTATAACCCGTCTCAAGGCCGAGACGCCTAAGCATCTGGCTCTGCGAAAGACCGAGCGCGATACGTATCTCAAGCAACTTTTCGGCGAGCCGTTCCGGTCGCTCACGCGGATTGCCCATCAGGAGTTTCCTCCCAATAAGGCAATCCGGCATACTCGTCGCTTGCTTCTAGTCAGAACAGTGACTAGAATGTTGTCGCTATCAGATGTCGCCAAGAAGGTGCAGCTACCGTGCTTCGTGGCGACGCTCATCACTCGTGAGTGTGTGAGGGTGAGCTATTCAATGCGACCGTTGCCAGCAAGTTTTCAAAGATAGAACGCGCGCATCTTAACAGAGCGCGCCTCGCTTCCGTATCCTTTTTCTCACCGGAAGGACAGACACTTATGACGATCCCGCCTCCACGCATCATCCTCTACCTCGAAGATAATCGCATGCTGAGTGAAATCATCTGCGACGTGTTGCAGTTCGCAGGGTGGTACGTCAAGGCTTCCCCGGACAGCATCTATTCGTTGGCGATGCTTGAATGCACGAAGGAACATTTCGACCTGTTGTTGTTCGACCACGAGATACACGGCATCAAGGGACTGGAACTCGTGCGCCGCGTGCGCCGTATGCCGCACCGCAAAGGGATATCGATCATCCTGATCTCGCTCGAAGACCTCGCGGCGGAAGCGAGCGAGGCGGGGGCGGATGCGTTCCTGCGCAAGCCCTATAACCTGATTGAGTTGGTTGATACCATCCGACGCCTGTTTGCCGCGCCCGCCGGATAAAAGCACAAGACCGAGGCCGCAAGGAGAGTTCTCCGTTGCAGAACTCGCCTTGCGGCCTCTTGTAAGTTTATTGAACCGGAATGTAGCTCTTAACCGTTGTCGCCGATGGCTTCGACGGGACACTCTTCGCGGACGCGCTCGCATTCTTCGCGCTCGGCGGCCGTCTCCGGCTGCTTGTAGACGAAAGAGTAGCCGCCTTCGTCGTTGCGTTTGAAGTTCTCGTGCGCGCTGTCGCGGCAGACATCGCAGTCTATGCAGTTCGTGTCTACGTAATATACGCCCGGCGCGTTATCCGGGTAACGTTCCTTCGGGTCAGCCAACGAGAGCCTCCTGAATGCGGAATGCGGATTTCGGATTGCGGAGTATAAAGGCACTTGCTTCCTTCTTTAATCCGCAATCCGAAATCCGCATTCCGCAATATCTTTATT
>DASVPS010000219.1:0-9116 GCA_036389555.1 Pyrinomonadaceae bacterium | reverse complement strand
TGACCTGCGGCTCTGCTTTATTATGCGCAAGGTTCCGAAGGAATGTAGAGAAAACACGGCCGCCAGTGCCGAAACCCTCAACAGTTCCAGCGAGCGTCGCACCTGCTTCCTACTTTATAGTCAACCTCACACCTTCTTGCTTCCAAGCTTAAGAAGTAACACTGTAGCTGTCCTGTTGTGACTATGCACACATTGAAAAGGTCGCGAAAAATCGTCGCCGTGCTCCTCGCTTACGTGCTCTGCGTCGGCGCAACGAGGGCGGGCGTAATCGTCACGCGAGGAGAAGGCATCGTCCTCACCGGCACCGATGGTATCACCTTGATAGACACCTCCGGCATCACGGCCACGGGCACCGACGACCTGCTCGCCTTTAATGTCAACGGCATCACCGCTACCGGAACCGACGGCATTACGGCCACGGGTACAGACGGCATCACGGCGACGGGAACGGACGCGCTCGTCGCCCGTGGCGTTGACGCCATGACCGTAGCGAAGGCTGACGGCATCACCGTCACCGGCACCGACGGCATCACCGTCACCGGAACGGACGGCTCAAGTTCCCGCGTCGATTCACTCTTGCTCAGGAGAGCCGAAGGCATCACCGTGACCGGGACGGACGGCATCACCGTGACCGGCACGGACGGTATCACCGCGACGGGGACGGACGCCTTGTACTTCGCACGCGCCCATGGCATCACCGTGACGGGGACGGACGGCTTCAACGTGACGGGCGCGGACGGCATCACGGCGACCGGGACGGACGGCAGCGTCTTCTCCATCGCGCCGAGCAGCATCCGTATCGAGGGCGCGGACGGCATCACCGCGACCGGCACAGACGGGGTGACGCTTCGAGGGATTGACGGCATCACCGCCACCGGCACCGACGGCATTACTGCCACCGGAACGGACGGCATCACCGCGACGGGAACGGACGTTCAGCAGCGAACGGGACTCCAGAGTGTAGACCCCGAACTCGCCATCCTGCTTGACCGGGCTACCGATGACAGCAACATCAACGCCGCCATCGTCTACCACCGGCCGCCGGGCGAGACAGACCTCGCAGACCTGCGGCTGAGCGGCATCCTCGGCGGCACGCATTACCGCGCGCTGCCGGTAATTGCCGTGACGGCGACGCGGCGGCAACTCGCCAGCATCTCGCGCCTCCCGGCGGTACGTTCCATCTACGGCAACCGCACCTTCCAGACGACCTCCGACCCCTATCTCGCCCCTGCGGGCGCGGAACGCATCGCGCGCGACTCCGAGTTGAAGAGCTTCAACGCGGGACTATCAATGACCGGGCGCGGCATCACGGTCGCAGTGCTCGATACGGGCTTGGACGGCACGCACGGCGATCTGGCCGGCCGCATCGCGCAGAACGTCAAGCTGTTGGACACGCAGAGCGTGAGCGTCGGCTTTACGTCTCCCGCCAGTTTGGAAAACGTGCCGAACACGGATCAGGTCTACGGTCACGGCACTTTCGTCGCCGGCATGATCGCGGGCGACGGCGCACGCTCCGGCGGCGCATACGCGGGCGTGGCACCGGGTGCGAAACTTCTGGGTCTCAGCGCGGGAGACTTGAATCTCTTCCACGTGCTCGCGGGCTTCGATTACCTGCTCACGCGCCCCGACCTCGGCGTCCGCGTCGTCAACTGTAGCTTCTCGGCCAACGCCGTCTACGACGAGAACGACCCCATCAACGTCGCCACGCGCCTGCTCACAGACCACGGCATCAACGTCGTCTTCTCGGCAGGCAACTCGGGGCCGGGTCTCCACACTTTGAACCCTTACGCCGCCGCGCCGTGGGTAGTCAGCGTCGGCGCGACCGACCACAAAGGACGCCTCGCTTCCTTCTCGGCGCGCGGCGAGTTCGACGGCCACGCCTCTCACCCGACGCTGGTCGCGCCCGGCGTGAACGTCATCAGCTTGCGCAGTTCGGGGGCAAGCCTCGTCGGCGCGTCCGGCATCCCTGCCTCGCGGCGTCTTTCAGCGGCCGAACTTCCTTACTACACGGCCGGCAGCGGGACGAGTTTCAGCGCGCCGCAGGCGGCAGGCACTATCGCCCTGATGCTCGAAGCGAATCCCCGTCTGACACCGGCACAGGTGCGCGACATCCTCCGGCGGACGGCGACGCCGCTCCCGCCCTACTACCGGCATGAGGTCGGCGCGGGGATGCTCAACGCGCACGCGGCCGTGCTCGAAGCGGCCTTCCCCGAACGGCTCATAGGCGTGTGGCGCGCTACGCTCGACCGCGGTCAGGTGCGTTTCGTCAACGACCCTTTGCAACAATTCGGCGGCATCGCACAGCCTCTCTCAGGCTACGAAACGTTCCTGAGCATTCCGCAGGGCGCGCTCCTCGCCTCCGTCCAAATCGCTTGGGGGCCGGTCTACAGCACGAACGATCTGGGACTCACGCTCTCCGACCCCGGCGGCGTGCGGCGCGCGTCTGCGAACCAACTCAACCTGCCCGGACTGACCGGCAGGCGTGAGCGTGCCGCCGTCAACTCGCCCGCGCCCGGCAGGTGGCGTGTCGGCGTCACGAACACCCTCGGACTGGCGGGCACGCCGCAAGCGTTCTCCGGTGTGCTTGAGGTGACGCGCGCGCAGTACGCGCCTCTGCCCGATGTTGATGCCCTGAACGCGGCCGCGCGCGAAGAGGTCTATCAGAATTTACGTTCCTACGTGATGTGGCCGTTCGGCGGTTCGTTCCGCCCCGGGTTCGGTGTGACTCGTGTCGATCTGGCGACGGCACTCGTGCTCGGCGCACGCATCCCGCAGTACACACCGGGGCAGCCGACCTACGCAGACGTACTAGACCGTTCGACCATGCTCTTTGTCGAGAGCGTGCAGGCCGCGCCGGGCGGCGCGCTCTTCGCGGACGCGACGCCGGGCACTCGCTTCAGGCCGGATGACATGGTTGACCGTCTCACGGCGGCCGTCGCACTTGTTCGCGCGCAGGGGCTGCGTAGCGAGGCTGAGGCGAAGGCCGGTACGCTCTTAACGATCACAGACGCCGGGGCGATCCCTGCTGGATTGCGCGGCTACGTGGTCGTCGCGCTTGAGCGCGGCCTACTCACCGCGGAGGGTGGCGCGTTCCGCCCGCAGAGCACGCTGACGAGGCTCGAACTCGCCCACGCGATGAGCGTGATTGCCAAACGGGCTGCGGAATAGAGAGCGAGGCTTCCAATCTTTTGAGGCTGCGCCCGGCACTTTGCGAGGTGTCGGGCGCAAAATTTTTTAGTAGCTCCTACCAGGCACACAACATCTCGGACGCCCCCGCGTCTTCCTGTAAAACTAATCTGCCCAACGACTTAGTAGGTCAAGCCGAATCTTCCCCGAATCTCCTGCCCGCGCTCCGTGCGCGAATTTTCATAAAATTCCCGCGCACCTTCTCGCAGATTCAAGCGCCAGCCAAGAATTAGCCAAGCACCCGCCGCTACATTGCATCGTCCGCTGCTGAACTATTCGGAGAGCTGGCACGGTTGTCCGGCGCAATCATGCCGCAAGCCCCACGCCGCCGTCTTAAGGAAACTTTCGAGATGAGAAAATCGAGAACCCCGAAATCACAAAATGCTTTGAAAGCGCTCGGCGCGGCCGTCGGCGCGATTTTTGTTTTGACAATGATTTTCGCCCCGCCGCAGATGTTGACGGCGGACGCCGCCAGCCCGACCTCCACAACGCTCAGCCCAATGGCTACCTCACCAGTCACCTGGGCGGGAACGGCGGTCGGCGGCGGCGCTCTAAACCTCGCGCCCGTCATCGGCAGTGAAGCTTTGTGCCGGGAAGGTCTCACCTGCGACACCTTCACCCTGAACGTCGGCGGCACGACCGCCGCTTGGGCGGGCAAGCTCGTGCGCGTCAAAATCGAGTGGAGCCTCCCCGTCACCGATTATGACCTCTACATCCACAAAGGCTCGAACTCCGGCCCCCTCGTCGCCAGCTCCGGGCGCGGCATCACGTCGCCGACCGAGCCGCTGACGATAGAGGACACGACGATTGACCCGGCAGCTTCGGGCACGGGCATCTACACCGTCCGCGCCGTCTACTATGCGGCCACCACCGTCGACCAGTATCGCGGCAGCGCGGCCGTCGAAGCGAAACCGTTCGTGCCGCCGACGGCGACGCCGACGCCCTCGAACGCACAGCCGCCGAGCTATCGCAACTACGCCGCGCCCGACGGCCTCGGCCAGAGCGCGGGCGAGCCGACGCTCGGTGCCAACTGGGAGACCGGCTCGGTCATGTTCATCTCCAGCCTTCAGACCTTGCGCGTCCAGTTCAACGACGCCGTGTCGCCCGCCACCGCGTCGTGGGCGGACGTGAGCGCGCCGACCACCTCGCTCACCTCGCTCGACCCGATCCTCTTCACCGACAGCGATGCGGGCGCAAGTCGCACCAACCGCACCTTCGTCTCGCAACTCGCGGGCAAGGTCAGCCTGATGGCGTTTACCGACGACGACGGCGCGACGTGGACGCCGAGCCAGGGTTCAGGGATCAACTCCGGCGTTGACCACCAGACCATCGGCGGCGGGCCTTATGCTAAGAACGCCGACGGCTCGCTCAAGGGCGGAGCCGTGCAACTGCCCGGACTCAATGCCGCGTTTTACCCGAACGCTGTCTACTACGCTTCGCAGGACATCGGCCTCGCGCAGATCGCCCGCAGCGACAACGGCGGGTTGACCTTCGGCCTCGCCGTCCCGATGTGGACGCTGGTGCAATGCGGCGGCCTGCACGGTCATATCAAGGTCGCGCCCGATGGCACCGTCTACGTCCCGAACAAGTCTTGCGGCGGCCAGCAGGGCGTCGCCGTCTCCGAAGACAATGGCCTGACGTGGAGCATCCGCACCGTGCCGGGCAGCACCCCCGGCGACACCGACCCGTCGGTCGGCATCGGCTCGGACGGCGCCATCTACCTGGCCTTCGCCGACGGCGACGGCCACTCGCGGGTCGCCGTCTCGTATGACCGTGGGCTTAGCTGGGTGAACGTCTCCGACGTGGGTGCCTCTCACGGCATTCAGAACACGGTCTTCCCGGCCGCGGTCGGCGGCGATGGCAATCGCGCCGCCGTCTTCTTCCTCGGCTCGACGACCGAAGGCGCGAACGGCCGCGGAACCGACCTGAGTTTCAACGGCACATGGTTCGGCTACATCGCCACGACCTACGACGGAGGCCAGACCTGGGTCACGGTCAATGCTACGCCGGGCGACCCCGTACAGCGCGGCGTGGTCTGCACCGCAGGCACCACCTGCCCCGGCACCACGCGCAACCTGCTCGACTTCAACGACGTGACCATTGATAAACGGGGGCGCGCACTGGCGGCCTACGCCGACGGCTGCGTGACCGCCGGATGCATCAACGGCGCGGACAAGAACGGCGACGGGAACATCGACGGCAATGACAACGACGGCACGGATCGCGCGACGATCATCCGTCAGTCCGGTGGCAAGACGCTGTTCGCCGCCTTCGATTAACCGCAGCCGCTCGTGGTCAGACGCGGCATGTGGGGGCATGCCGCGTCTGACCATGCTTCGTGTCCTCACAGAGTCCCGGACTGTTGTCTGCAGCGGCCACGCCGGACAATGGAACGTTGACTCAACGGCGAGTCGGCAGGCGACCTCCAAAACATCGCCCGCCGACTCGCCCTACTTATTTAGTGCGCCTGTCTGTCTGAGCGTGAGTATGTTTGATAGACTCGGCAAGCGAGTCTCCGGCAGGTTCCGTATGATGAAAATAGTCGCCGCCATTTGCTGTCTACTTCTGCTCGCTTCGGCCTGCGCCAACGGGGGCGCGCCGAAGCCCGAAATACTCGGCGTCCGGCTCGGCATGACGCGAGAGGAAGCGCATGCGCGCCTGAAAAACATCGGCCAGTTCGAGAAGGAGGAGAGGAGACAGCAGGAGGTGTGGCGACTCACGAGCGACCCCAGCTACACACACCTCATGGTTGCTTATAACAAGGAGTACACGTCTGTGCGCTACGTCACGGCGGTGGCGAACGAGCAGGGACGCCGCATCCGATACGCGGACGTCATCAACCCCGGCAGCGCGCGTCTGGAGAGCACTCAGGCGAGCCACACCTACACGCAGGAGGTTGCCGCGCGCGCCGACCAGACGGGCTTCAAAATCAGAGCCATCGGCAACGACCCTACCTATTTGAAATATTACTCCGTCGAGCGCGCCGATTGAGTCGGAGCGGAATTACCGCGATGCCTCGAACAGATGCCGCGCGAGTGGATAGTGGTGTAAAAAATATTTGGCTACAATTGGTTGCACTGCATAGTATGCAGCAACCTCACTATCTTGTGAGAGCGGAAAGTTTTTGCCACACTACCCTTGTCCCTGTTCCCCGCCCGTGATTGCGCTCACACCCGGATTTCACCTTCCGCCCTGCCGAATTGGATTCTGGTTTTAACCGAGAGCGTCACACTGCGCTGCGGTTCGACATCACGTACTGCGCCGTCGGCGGTCGTGACGACCCACTTATTGCCCGTGAGATTTTTGAGTCCCCAGACGCCCGCGTTCGTCGGGTGACGAACGACGGCGGCGGCCGGGTTGGAGAAATCGTAGAGCCTGCCCTCGTCCGTGTGGTGCGGAAAAAGTTGTGTGTCGTGGTTGAGCATGACGACCTGACTTCCGATGCGGATGCGCGGCGGAAGCGCTAACTGCACGGCACACGACCAGCACAGGCCGGGGTTACCGTTCGCAGCGCGCAGGCGGTCGGCGTCGTAGAAATTTTCCAGCCCGCAGTGCGAGCAGTAGATGATCGAATCGCGCAGACGGATCATCTGCCCGCGCCACTCGCTCTCGCGGACGCGCCCGTGCAGCGGGTCGCGAATCCCTTCGGTGAAGGCGTGCGTGAAAGTGTCGCGGAGGAACTGTGGGTAGATGCGCCAGAAAGCGAGGGCGTTATCGTGTATGCCGGGCACGGGGCGGTTCGAGTCGTCGGCCGGGTCGAAGATAAAGACTGGCTCGCTGCCGTAGAGTTTGTTCATCGCCGGGAGGTCGAGGCATTTGATCTCGGTCTCCTTCCTGCCTTCAAGCGGATGCGAGACGGTCAGCATGTAGAAGATGAGGACGGCGAGGGAAAATAAATCCGTCTGGGTGCTCGGGGCGGCTCTGCCCAGCACCACTTCGGGAGCCATAAAGCGCGGTGTGCCGAGGACGCCGAGCGTACCCTTGCCGTCGGGGGCAACGTTGTCACAATCGCAGATCAAAATGTCCCCCGTGTCGGGGTCGAAGAAGGCGTTACCGAAAGAGATGTCGCGGTAGCAGAAGCCCTGCATGTGTAGCAAGAGGTAGTTGTGCGACAGATGGAACCCGGCGGTCGCAAGCGAGCGGAACGTAGGTTCGATGCGCCGCTTCATAAGATCGACGATGTTCCTGAAGCGTGCGGGGCGCAAACCCATGACGTAGCCGAAGCCCTCCACCCCCTCGGCGACGGCGAGTTCGAGAGGCCACAGGAAGTGCTCGCTCGGCGCGCCCTTCTCCACCAACAGTTCAATCGCCGCACGCTGTTCCGGCGTCGCCATCTGCGGGAAAAACCACTTGAGCGCGACCGCTTCGCCGCCGAGCGTGGCTTTATAAACTTCGCCCTGCCCGCCGGCGCCGAGCAGTTTCTCGGCCGTACACGCCATGCCCGAAGGCTCCGCGCGCACCGTCTGACCCTCACGCAAGACCTGTTGCCCGTCTGACATAGAATTCTCCCTCCGGCTCAGAAACGATTGTTACGATTGACCACCTGCGAGCCGTGATCGGATTCCCACGCCGCGACGCGATTCCCCGTCAGGTCGCAGCCCTCGATCTCTGCCGTGCCGCCCGCTTCGCAACTGACGCCGACGTGTCCGTTGTCGTTGATGCGACACTCACGCGCGATGAGGAGTCCGTTCGCATCGACGTGTAAGCCCGACGCGCGGTTGCGGAACACGTCGCACGATTCCAGGCGCGCGCGCCCCGCGTCCTGAACGAAGACGCCGTCCGATTGCCCCTCGTGAATCTGACAATCGCGCAGGCGCGCCTCACCGCCGCCCGTCACGGCGAGCGCGGGTTCGGCGTGACGATAGAGATTGCACTCCTCCATCTCCGCGCGCCCGGCGCGATGCGTGAGGACGCCCGTGTTCTCGCCGTCGTGAATGCGGCAGCGGCGCAACGTGGCTGTGCCCCCATCGCTGATGCCGACGTTCGTGCTCCGGTTCGCGAAAATGTCGCACCCCTCTATCACGTTGGCCGCTCGATTCCAGACGACAATGCCGGCGTCAGCACCGTGATGGATGCGGCAGTCTCTGACGCCGGTGCTCGCTCCTGTCGTGACGGCGATGCCCACGTTCGAGTTCTGCGCGATGTCGCACGACTCGATCAGACCCTGCGCGCCGTCGAAGGCGAAGACGCCGGAATCGACTCCGTGGTGGATGTGGCAAGCGCGGATCAAGGGCGCGGCGTTCGTATTGTGGATAGCGACACAGGCGAGCGAGTCGGAACTGATGTCGCAGGCCTCAAGCAGAAGACGCCCGTGCGTGATGTCCACGGCGAAAAAGCCGCTGTCGTGCGGGCCGCCCGAACGCGCCTGTCCGCGCAAAGTCAGATTGCGGACGGTGGCAGAATCCGCCTGCATCACGAGACAACTGGATGTGGTCGCTCGGACAATGATCTCTTCGACCGCGCCGTCGCCCGCGATCTCAAGCGTTTTGTCTATCACGAAACCCTCGTTGTAGATGCCGGGACGCACGAGCAGGAGCGAGCCGGGCGGCGCGCGCCGGATCGCATCCGTGAGCGTCAGAAAATCGCCACTACCATCAAGCGCGACGACGAACGACCGGCGTGCGGTCTGGGAAGTGGAAGGAATCGTGCCGGCGGCGGCGGGCGGCTGGCTCGCTTCGGCATGAGTCCGTGGAGCGCGCGGGGAGTGAGCCTGCGACGCGACTTGGGGTGGCGCAGCCGCGTTCTGCCCGGTGGGCGGCTCGTCGGATTGTTCGAGGGCTTCGAGTTGTTCGTGAGTGATGACGCCGAGCGCCAGCGCCCACGTGCGAATCGCCCAGTGGGCGGCGCTCTCTTCCATCGCCATCTCGTCGCTGAGGCGCGCGGCGAGCCGTGCGAGCAGAGTGCTGCGCGGCGCGCGGCTGTTGCCGGGG
>DASVPS010000218.1:0-5723 GCA_036389555.1 Pyrinomonadaceae bacterium | reverse complement strand
GAGGAACAGGCAGCATGGAAAAGCCGAAAACTTCCATCAGTATTCCCATTCTGCATTCTCAAGCGCCAGCTCGCAACTTCATTCACACCACACACGTTTCTCTCCGTTTGAGGGGAGAACAAGGCTTCGGCAGCACGTGCTCCAACGGGAGTAGCGCAAGCACCGACACACAACTACGAGACAAAGAAATGGGTCTTGGCCGTAAATCGTTCCGAAGAGACCGCGCCGAAAAACTATGAAGCGCGGCATTCTAAGCCATGACCGATTTCAATACCAGACAAATAAGGAGAATACCGATGCGAACCGGAAATTTGAAATTCTCGATGTTACCTAGAATTTTCGCCGAGTTGCTCGTCGCAGACCCCGCGACGCCCCTGACAGGAAACTACATGAACCAGAAACAGAAAAGTACAGACGTGCCTCTTTTCAAAGGAGTGGAGAGATGCTTGATAACTTATCTGCCGATCAGATTACAAATCTAACAAATCTAGTGGCCGCTGCCATCGTCGCTTCCGCACTTTTTAAACAAGTGGTGGGCAACATTGGCAAGGTCAAAATTTCAGCAGCGGTTAAGCAAATTTTGGTGATTAGCTTTGGCCTTCCTCTCATCGCGGCCTCGCTAGCCATCGTGATGTTGCTTATGCGCTGGACCTTCCCGGACTCGATCAAACCGGACGACCCCAACCCGGCATCGCCCACGGCGTCGCCCACACCCACGCCTACGCCTCTTCCTAATATCAAGAGACGGCCAAGCGCGACGCGATCAAAACCTCTTCGCCCCAACGCAGTGCCGCCACCGACGGCGCAGCCGGTCACAGTACCGACACCGCAACCCGCCGTGCAGCCGACCATTGTGCAGCCGACCGTCGTGCAGCCGACGCCCACGCCGCAGCCCTCAACGTCGCCTCCCGTGTGCGTCACTAAACCCCCCGCCCCGCTCATCGCGGAGAAGCCGGATGATTGAACGTGCTGAGCCGGGCGTCGTGCGCAATTGATTTGCACACACTGGCCTACATGGGGGTTGGTGAACTCGATTTAGCGTAACCGTGAGGTCGCAAGGTCAGGCCGTCATTCAAGGCATTGCAGAACTTTTTATACTTTACGCGCCGCTCACCCGGGCGCAAGAATTATTGCTCTTCGTATCACGGGAAAGTCTGATGACGGATGCCCGTAGCGAATCGCATCCGCTCGCCCGTTAAGCCTTCTCCAGCCCGGCGTATTTTTCGATCAGCTTCTTCTGGCCGAAGCCTGGGAAACTGATGGTGAGCTTGGCGGCGTCGCCCGTGCCTTCGCGGCGCAGGACGAGACCGCGCCCGTACTTTGCGTGGCGGACGTGCGTGCCCGGCGTGAAGCCCGCGTCTGTGGAAGAAGACGCGGAGGCGGATGCCGTTGTGCCGCCCGCATCGGCGCGGCGCTTGATGGTCGGCGGGGGCGCGGCGGCCGGGCGCGGGTTCACCTGCTGGCCGCGCTGGCGAAAGAACTCCGCGATGGAGTCCGCGCTGTTATAGGTCTTGCCTTCGTAGGGTTTTGCGGGGCGCGTCTCGCCGCCCGTCTGGCCTCTGAGAGCGCGCGCGGCGTGCGCGTTCTCCAGCCGGTCGGAACTGCGCGCGAACGAAAGCCAGGAGGGGCCGCGCGACAAATCTTCCATCAAGTCGAACGGCATCTCGTTCAAAAACTGCGACGGCTCGGACGCCAACTCTTCGCCATAGACGCGCCGCTTCATCGCGTGCGTCACGTAGAGAAAACGCTCGGCGCGCGTGATGGCGACGTAACACAAACGCCGCTCCTCTTCGAGTTCCGCGCGGTCGGTGGCCGAGCGCGAGTGTGGGAACAGCCCGTCTTCGAGGCCGACCATGAAGACGAGCGGGAACTCCAAGCCCTTCGCCGAGTGGACGGTCATCAACGTGACGGGCGCATCGCGCTTGTACTGATCCGTGTCCGAGACGAGCGCGGCGGCGTCTATGAAGTCGCGCAGGCCGCCGCCCTCTTCGCGGTCGTAATCCACGGCCGCGTTGACGAGTTCCTGCAAGTTTTCCAGACGCCCCTCGGCTTCCTCCGAGTTCTCCGACTTCAAAGCGTCCGCGTAACCCGAATCGAGAATCGCCGCCTTGACCACTTCCGAGGCCGGTTCGCGCTGCGCGACCGAGACGAGGTTCGTGATGATGCGTTGAAAGTTTTTGAGCGACGACGCGGCGCGCGCCGCGAACCCCGGCGTCTCCTGCGCCGGGTCGGTGACGATGGCGAGCGTCTCCCAGAGCGAGACGCCGTAGTCTTTGGCGCGGCGCGAGAGTTCGTCGAGCGTCTGCTTGCCGAGGCCACGCGGCGGCGTGTTGATGACGCGCATGAGAGCGATGGAGTCGTGTGGGTTCATCGCCAGTTTGAGATAGGAGATGATGTCGCGCACCTCTGCGCGCTCGTAGAACGAGAAGCCGCCGACGATGTTATAAGCGATGTTCGCGCGCCGCATCGCTTCTTCAAAGACGCGCGACTGCGCGTTCGTGCGGTACAACACCGCCGCGCGAATCGAAGGATCGACGCGCCGATGTTCTTCGACCTTCGCCGCCACGAAACGCGCCTCGCCCTCGGCATCGAAAGCCTGATAATAACGAATGCGCTCGCCCGCCGGGTTCGATGTCCACAGGTTCTTGCCCTTGCGCTCCGTGTTCAACTTCACGACCGCGCCCGCCGTGTCCAGAATATTCTGCGTCGAGCGATAATTCTGTTCCAGCCGGATCGCCTTCGCCTCCGGGTAGTGCTGCTCGAAGTTCAAAATGTTCGAGATGTCCGCGCCTCGCCATTTGTAGATCGAGTTGTGCGTGTAGATGTTGTTGGCGACGAAATTGTGCGTGCGTTCGACGTTGAAATCGTAGATGCGCCCGCTATAAGTCGAGCGTTCGACCCCGACCACCTCGTCTTGCTCGATGCCGTCGGGCGTGTTCACAAAGACGCGCATGCCGGGGAGGACGTGCGAGGCGGGAGTAAAATGAAGCGAAGTGCCGTCGGTGAAGCCCGCCTTGAGAATCAGGTTGACGCCGCCGAGCGCCGCATCAACTTTCCGGTGCATGGCGACGATCTCTCCGAAGTCGCCGGTCGTCACGAGCACGCGCCAACCGCTGCGCTTGTGCGGCGTCGGATTGAAACCCAACTCTCGCAGGCGCGCCGCGTCGCTCATATCCGAACCGAGCACTTCGCAGTGATGCAATGTGTTGTGTCGCCCGTCCTTGCAGAGCGTGACGCTGAAATTGCGCCGCCGCGTCAGGGTACTGCATTTGGGCGTGTGGTGCGGGTGCTCGAAAGACATCTGCTTGGCGGCGAGCAAAGCTCGTGCGCCGCGCTCCGTGTCAACTCCGGCGAACAGACGATCAATTGACGCCTGCGGCATTCTCGTTCCGGCGACGGCTTTGAACGTCACGGTCGGCAGGCCGTAGGTCGCGGCGTAGAAGTTCTCCCAGTAGCGGGATTCTTCCTCGGTGCGGCACGCTTCAACGACCCAGAGCGCGTCGGCGCTTTCCTGTGTGCTGCGTTGGATGAAGCCGATGGTTTTATGCGCCGCGCTCGCTGCCCGATAACGCCGCGTGACGCCGAGGCGGAAACCGGCGTTGCGCTTATACATCAAGTAAGTGAAGAAGAGGTTTTCGCCGTCGGCGTCGTCAACCATGTAGCGCGCGAAATGCACGTGCTCCGGCGTGGTCGTCAGCGAGAAGCCGCGCTTTGTGTTGACCGTGACGATTGGTTGATTGATGACCCGGCGCTCAGTCACATGCGTGATCCGGCTGAATTGCGTTTGCCCGCCGCCCTTTGCGCTCAACACGGTGTCGCCGACGCGCACCCGCTCCGCGCGCAACGCCCCGCGGCCGGTCTCGATCATCGTGCCTGCGACCACGCATTGGTCTTCGTCGCCGACGACGCAGACGTTCTGCTGCTTCTCGGTGAGGAAGCGGATGAGGGCGAATTGAAGGCTGTTGGTGTCCTGATATTCGTCTACGAGGATGTAGCGGAATTTGTCGTTGTAGTGCTCGCGCACCTCTTTGTTTTTGCGCAGGAGGCGGACGGCTTTGATCAGCAGGTCGTCGAAGTCGAGCGCGTTGTTGTTGACGAGGCGTTCTTCGTAGAGGCGATAGACGCGGGCGATGGCGGCGCGCTTTTCGTCGCCGTACTCGACGCGCGCGGCGTAAGTCTCGGCGTCCGTGCCGCTGTTCTTGGCGTGGCTGATGGCGGATTGCACCTGGCGCGCGCCCATGCGCTCGGAGTCGAGTCCTAAATCTTTGACGGCGGCCTTGACGATGCGCGTCGAGTCGTCCTGATCGTAGATGGTGAAGGAGCGCGTGTGCCCCTCTTCCAGTTTCTCTATGTCGCGGCGCAGGATGCGCACGCAGAGGGAATGGAAGGTGGAGATGAGCGGCGCGCTCTGGAGACGCTGGTCGGCGAGAAGCCGTCCGACGCGCTCGCGCATCTCGCCCGCAGCCTTGTTCGTGAAGGTGACGGCCAGAATGTGATAGGGCGCGATGCCGCGTTCGGCGATGATGTAGGCGATGCGATGCACGATGACGCGCGTCTTGCCCGACCCCGCGCCCGCCAGTATCAGCAGCGGCCCCTCCGTCGTCGTGACGGCGATGCGTTGTTGTTCGTTGAGTCCTGAGAGAAAGTCCATAAGAGTCGTGAATCGTGAATCGTGAATCGTGAATAGAGAAAGACAGTTCTTTCTATTCACGATTTACGATTCACGATTTACTTGATCAATTTCTGCACCGCCTTGAACTGTTCGTGGGCGGCGTCGCGCATGAGTTCGAAGAGAGCCATTTCGATGGAAGAAGGGAGCGCGCCGGATTGTCGCATCTTGGCAAGCCCGGTCTCGCGATTGTGCGCGGCGCGGGCGGTGATGCATTCGGTCAGGAGATGCACCTGATAGCCGCGCGCGAGCAGATCGTGCGTCGTCTGGTTGACGCAGACGTGCGCTTCGATGCCGCAGACGAGCGCCTGGCGCACACGCCTGCGTTCGAGTTCATCGACGAACGTTTGCGCGCCGCAGGAACTGAAGGCCGTCTTCTCGATGGGTTCGAGCGCGGCGGGGAGCACGGCGCGAATCTCACCGGCCGTGTGTCCCAAGCCCTTCGGATATTGTTCGGTGACGAGGACGGGCAGGCCGAGCAGTTGCGCGGCGTGCGCCATGAGCGCGACGCTCGCCGCGACCTCTGCGAAGTCGGGGATGGAGGAGCGAAACGCCTCCTGCATGTCTATGATGACGAGCGCGGTCTCGGCCGCGTCGAGTGTATTTTCGTGTCGCATTAGTAAAAACCTTTCCGGCAGACATTTAAGCACACGAAAAACTGAAAGGGAAAAGGGGAAGGGGCGCGGGGGCAAAGGGCGGGAAAAGCGCCGGCCGGGCGACGAGAAAAGCTGCGGGCGGGCGACGGGAAAGCGGCGCAAAGCTGACTTGACGGAGGCCGAGTTGAAACCTTGTCGCGCCCCACTTCGTCTTACATCGGGCGACCGGGCGCGCATCGAACTTCGCTTGCTGTCGCCGGGCGCACGCTCGGCGCGGGCGGCGCGGTTGCAGGGTGCGCGCGGCGACAACTATAATGCGCGTCTATTGCTCTTAGAGCGGCGGCGCGGACGAAAGCACGCCGTCGGGAGTAGCCCGCGTTCCAAAATTTTGTCGTCACAATCCGAAGTCTTAGAAGCAACAAGCTACGGCCTGAGACGTCGGGCGGCGCGCCGCCCGA
>DASVPS010000217.1:0-26195 GCA_036389555.1 Pyrinomonadaceae bacterium | reverse complement strand
TCCTGCGCCAGCACGTACAACTTCAGCGCGGCCACATGCGCGCCTGATTGTAGGTAGATTGTTTCAATCATCGCCACCAAAGCCTCGTCCAACTGGTTCATGCCCCGCAGCCCGCTCCTGATGGCATCCCTGAAACTGAGAAAGACGCGAGCCAGCGTTTCCGGCGCATCCGGGTCGCCTTTCAAGATTAACTCGACCGCCCCGGCTAACCACTCCTGATCAACAAACAGCTTTTCATCATCCCCCGGCAACTCGTCTGCAAGACTCACGGCAACCTCCCTCACGGCAACCTTCCTCCCCGCAACCTTCCTCCCCGCAACCTTCCTCCCGGTGGCTGTTTAATAAGTCCCGTCAGGGACGATTGCTAATAGCCCAGCGATTCATCGCTGGGAGATAAGTTGCAATGACACCTGAGTCCCGTAGGGACGGTTGAAACTTCATCGGCGCAACATTCAATCGTCCCTACGGGACTTTATTAAAGATTTACGCGCCTGGTTCCCAGCACTAAAGTGCTGGGCTATTAGCAATCGTCCCTTTGGGACTCTCAAGCCAGCACGAGGGGGGACTGAACAAGAACGTATGGGAGTCGGTAAAACTGTAGGGACAAGCCCGCCCCGTGTGATTGCCAAAGCGAGTGGGCAAGGACAAACTCGGCTCCTACAAATAATGCTCTTTCAGTATATAGCACAAGTGCTATATAAGGCAATAACACTATCTATGCGCTTATAAAGCCTATGCTATAAGTGCAATATGATTGAGGTCAGACTCAAGCAACTCCTTGAGGCACGTGGGTGGACTCGGTATTGGTTAGCAAAGGAGTCAGGTATTGACTACGGCACGCTAATGAGAATTGAGCGCGCAGAATCCTCTAACCGTATCGAGCTCAGAGTCCTCGACGAACTTTGCCGCATACTGCAATGCCAGCCGGGTGACTTGTTCATCTTCGTGGACAAACCCGCACCCGTCAGCACACGCGCCGGGAAGGGAACACGCAAAGGGAAATAACCTCAAACCTAACCCTCCGCTTCCCCTAACTCCCGCCCGATCTCCTCCACATCCCTATCCCGCCGGTGATACCCCATCCGCCCGATCATCTCCCGCGCCGTCTCCCAACTCGCCCGCGCCTTCTCCTTCTCGTCCTGCGCCAGATATAGCCGCGCGTATTCCAAATGGCAATCTGCCTCATGCAGCCCCATATTCCCGCGTTTTGCAATACTCAATGCCTCATCCAAATCGGCCTGCGCGCTCTCAAACTCGTGTGTCACTCGATATAGCTCTGCACGTCCCATCAGACCGCTCGGTAAGAAGTTTAGAGTTCCTGCCTGACGTAATCCATCAACCGCTCGTTTTAGATAATCTGTAGCTTCGGCGAAATTGTTGGTGGCTTCTCGTTGAGCTTGAAGTAAGGAAGCTCGCCCCAGTGAAAAACAGGCATGGGCGATATCGTGAAGTATGCCTCTGGACGTTATCCATGTAAGATTTTGTTTAGCGCGGGCTTGTACCTCTCGATACTTTCCTTGATCCAGCAGAAATTCGCAATAGTAGAAGCCCCAAAGTGAGTAGAGGGTTGAGAACTCTGGCTGAACCTCCTTTTGCCTTTTCTCGGCTTCAAGGAAAGCAGCCTCCGCCTCTATCAAGTGCCCTGCTTGGTGGACACAATTAGCTAGCGTGGCTCTGACAACCGCCTGTTGAAGTCTGTCATCACTTTGATCAGCAAACTCTACACATTGCCGGGCATAGGTGATAGCTTGCGACAGGTCGCCAATAGTGAGATATATCTCACTTAGATTGCCCGCCACTATAGATGAATGCTTTAATTGCTTATGCGAAATATATGCCTCCAACCCAACCTGCATAGGTTGAGTAGATTCCTTTAACTGACCTAGTGCTTGAAGAGCGAATCCAGCATTGGATAGCACAAATGCCTTATTCTCTTCTGTGAGATTGGATACAGGCTGCTGCCAAGGGAGATCGAAAAAACCGCTAAGAGCGGTGAGAGCAGCACCAAACGCTCCTAGATTGTGGATACTGAACGCAGCGTTGCCCCTAAGAACCCGTCGATAGAACACCTCATTAAATGTTTCCTGATGTCTGCCAGCCTCGCACCCATGAGCAATCGCAGCGTAGAGCGGAGCCATTTCTTCAAGGGTGTCGGGAAAGACTTTAGTCGTTCGTTTGTAATGTTCGTAAAGCCGACTGTTGGCTGCCCGCCAAGTTTGATGATGTTCTTGCTTGAGTTGCGCCTTGAAATGCTCGCGCACTAACGGGTGTGCGTCTAAATCATCCGGGCGGTGCTGGCTCTGCGGAGCGATTAACTTAGTATGGCGCAACTTCTCTACGACACGCAGCCATCCAGCTTCGCTGAGTTTACGAATGCGGTCGCTCAAGCCGGGGATGGCGGGCGCGCGGCGCAGGGCGCGCATGGCTGCTTTTTCGGCGGGGCGGTCAAAGAGGCCAAGCATGCGCAGGAGTTCAACTTCGGGACTATCACCAAAGCGCCGCTCAAAGGCGAGCATGATGCGGCGCGGGTGTTTGCCTTCGGCTTCCGCTATGTCGAGGTCTGGAATCTCGGCGGCGTGGGAGATGTGGTGGCCGGGAGTCTCATAGAGGTATGACGCTAAGAGGTTGATCGCGAGTGCATGATTGCCGAAGTCGCGGGTGGCTTCTTCGAGTTCCGCATCCGTGCCCTGAATCCCTCCGACGCGAAGGAGGGCGCGACCGGCTTCGTCGGAAATTCTCTCCAAGTCCTTCTGGAGAACTGTATCTGAGAACTCAGTGAGATCGGGCATTCCTTCGCGCGTGGTGATTAAACAGAGACCGGGATTATTGCGCGCGAGAGCCGTGAGCAATGTGGCTAAGGCGGGGTCTTTGATCTTGCCGCGCTCGTGCAGGTGAGGCGATTGGAGCGGTTCAAGCCCGTCGAGCAAGAGGAGCGTCTTTTCGCGTTGCACGAGGCTGGCGAGTCGCTCACCCTTGTCCCACGGAGAGCCGGCCGTCGGGTCGGGGTCGCCGAAGAAATTTAGTGCGTCGCTAATGAATTGATCGGCCGACGTGATCCTGTCGCCCGTGCCCTGACTGTAGAAAGACCACGCATAGACCCGACGCGCGCCTCGGTAGTTATCAACCTTCATGTGCTCCAGCCACTTGTTGACCAGAGTGGATTTTCCAACACCGCCCCATGCGACGAGAGCGGCGATATGGGTACTGTCGGATCGCCATGCCTGATCGAGAAGCTCTATCTCCTTCTGCCGACCGAAAAGCACCGCCCCGGTCGCAGGCAGGCGGGCGATATCAAGTTTCTCAGGCAGAGACCAGAGCGGCGGCGGCGGGGCGGGCGGCGTGTAGCCGGGATTGTCAATAATCTCGAAAATGCGATTGGCTAATTCGGCAAAGGGTATATCCTCTCTGCCCTCAAAATCTATCGCGACGCTTTTCCCATCGCGTGGCAGCATTTGTATCTCTTTCAACCACGGGAAGGCTATCCAGGGACAAGGGCGCAGCAGCAACGGGATGAAGATCATCCCATCGCGTTCGCAACGTTGGAGCAGATAGGGAACTTCTTCTTTGACGCAAAAATCCGAGGACAGAAAATCGGCAGAGATTAAACAGACTGCGACCGCCGCCTGCTCCATTGCTTCTTTAATTTCGGGATACCATTTATCGCCCCCGTCAATTTTGCGGTCGTGCCAGACGACAATGCGGCCAGCTTGTTCCAGCGCACGTAGTTGGGGCAGCAGTTTATTCTTCCAACCTTCATCCTTGTGACTGTAGCTGATAAAAACGGTTGGCTTAGTTTCAGTACTCATAATGTTCTATCAGTGAGCGATAATGGAGATGGAATGGCACGCTATAGTTGACGGGTGAAGAAACTCGACGGCGCGCTCGCGAAGTCAGACGGTAACATTTGAGAGAATATAATGCGGGTGTGTTTTAGGGAAGCGGGATATATTTCGATGTCAGGCGGTGGGGCAGGGGGGCAGCGTCGAAGCATGTCATTGCTGCGGGGAGGTGGCGCGTAGCGGTCGCTTGTCGGGCGCGAATGGGGCGTGTTAATTTCACTGTTTCGCGTGGGGCGACAATTTCCGTCTATGCGTGTTTAATGTGCGTTCGCGGGTGTGAAAGCGAGTCGCCGCCGGCCGGACTCTCCATGAGTGATAACGGGAACAAGTTGAAGGAAGAGGTGCGTGCCTTTTGGCAGGCGAACCCGTGCGGGACGAAGTTTACGGACGCCGAGATGGGGTCGCGTGAATTTTATGAGCGCGTGGCGGAGCATCGCTATGGGACGGAGTGGCACATTCCGGGGGCGGCGGAGTTCGAGCGGGCGCGCGGTTTGAAGGTGCTTGAGATCGGGTGCGGGCTGGGGACGGACGGGGCGCAGTTTGCGCGTGCGGGCGCGGATTATACGGGCGTGGATTTGACGGATGCGGCCGTCGGGTTGGCGCGGAAGTGTTTCGAGGTGTACGGCCTGAAGGGCGAGTTTCGCACGGCGGATGCGGAGAATCTGGATTTTGCGGATGGGTCTTTCGACCTCGTCTATTCGCACGGGGTGCTGCATCACACGCCGGATACGGCGCGGGCTGTGCGTGAGGTGCATCGCGTGCTGAGGCCGGGCGGGCGCGCGGTCGTGATGCTGTATCATCGCAACTCTTATAATTATCGTGTGAACATCAACGTGCTGAGGCGTGCGGGCGCGCACCTGTTGCGTGGGGAAGCGGGCTTGAAGTTGGCGCATCGTTTGACGGGCGAGCCGGTCGCGTCTCTGCGCGAGCACGCGGCGCGTGTGAAAGCGGACGCGGAGAGTTATCTCGCGCCGGGGGAGTTTTTGAACCGCAACACGGACGGGGCGGGCAACCCTCTGGCGCGCGTCTATTCGCGGCGCGAGGCGCGGGAGTTGTTTCGCGACTTCGCGGAGGTCGAGACGGCGACGCACTTTTTGAATAAACGCTGGCTGCCCGTCGTCGGCAATCTGTTGTCGCGCGGGTTGGAAGCGCGACTCGCCGCGCGCTGGGGCTGGCACCTGTGGATTTACGCGCGCAAGGGAGAGGCGAAAGCGTCTTGACGAAGAAGCGGGAAAGATAAGGGAGAGGCGAACCGAGCTTGACGAATAAGCGGAACATTCTGGTGACGGGCGGTGCGGGCTTCATCGGCTCGCACCTCGTCGAACGCCTGCTCGCGGAAGGCGTGTGGCGCGTGACGGTCGTGGACGACTTCAACGACTTTTACGACCCTACGCTCAAACGCGCCAACGTCGCGCCCCACCTCTCGCGCGATGACTACGAGTTGGTCGAAGCCGACATTCGCGACCGCGGCGCGTTGGAGCGTGTGTTCGCCGCCGCGCGTTTCGATTGCGTCGTACATCTGGCGGCGCGCGCGGGCGTGCGCCCGTCTCTGACCGAGCCGTTTTTGTACGCGGAGACGAACATCACGGGGACGCTCAACCTGCTCGAAGCGGCGCGCGCGACGAAAGTTCCGCAGTTCGTCTTCGGCTCGTCATCGTCCGTCTACGGCATCAACGCGAAAGTGCCTTTTTCGGAAGACGATCCGATCCGGCAGACCATCAGCCCCTACGCGGCGACGAAGGCGGCGGGCGAAATGCTCTGCCACACCTACGCGCACCTGCACGACCTGCGTTGCGTGGCGCTTCGCTTCTTCACCGTCTACGGCGCGCGGCAGCGCCCCGATCTGGCGATCCACAAGTTCGCGAAGTTGATCTCACAGGGCAAGCCGATCCCCGTCTTCGGCGACGGCACGACGCGGCGCGACTACACCTACATCGAAGACATCATCGCGGGTGTGCGCTCGGCCATCGACTACACGGCGAGCGACTACGAAGCGTTCAACCTCGGCGAATCACGCACGGTCGAACTGCGCGAACTGATCGCCTTGCTCGAAAGGGAACTCGGCCGCGCGGCCGTCATCGAACGCCAACCCATGCAGCCCGGCGACGTGCCGCAGACCTTCGCCGACATCTCCAAAGCGCGCCGCCTGCTCGGCTACAACCCGCAGACCCAGATCGAAGAAGGCATCCGCCGCTTCGTCGCGTGGTTCAACGAGGGAAAGTGATGAGTGATGAGTGATGAGTGATGAGTAAAAACAACAGCCTTGTCTTTTACTCATCACTCATCACTCATTACTCATCACTCGTCATTTATGAAAGAGCATCTGTTGCAGTATCTCGCGTGCCCGTCTTGTGAGGGCGAGTTGGGGTTGGCGTCCGTGGCGATGCGGGACGATGCGCGCGGGTGGGCGGAAATTTTGGAGGGAGAGTTGGCGTGCGCGGGTTGCGCGCGGAAGTTTCCGGTCAGACGCGGCGTGCCGCGCTTTGCGGATGTTAATGAAATCGAGAGCGAGAAGGCGGCGACCGCCGAGAACTTCGGCTGGCAGTGGCAGCATTTCACGCAGGTAGATGAACGCTACGACGAGCAGTTTCGCGGCTGGCTCGCGCCCGTCCGGCCGGAGTTCTTTCAAGATAAACTGGTGCTCGAAGGCGGGTGCGGGAAGGGACGGCATACGCAACTCGCCGCCGCGTGGGGCGCACGCGATGTCGTCGGCGTGGATTTGAGCGATGCGGTCGAGACGGCCTTCGCCGCGACGCGCGATTTGCCGAACGCCCACATCGTACAGGCAGACATTTATCGCTTGCCGGTCAAGCGGCGCGCGTTCGATTATGCGTTCTCGGTGGGCGTGCTGCATCATCTGCCCGACCCGCGCGCGGGGTTCGTTGCGCTCTCGACGCGCATACGCGCGGGCGGTCACCTGTCGGCGTGGGTCTACGGTGCGGAGAACAACGAGTGGATCACGCGCTTCGTCTCGCCTCTGCGCGAGCGCGTCACGTCGCGCATCAGCCGGAGGGCACTTCTGCACCTGTCGAAAGTGCCGACCGCGCTCGTCTATGCGGCGACGAAACTCGTCTACGCGCCCTTGAACGGGAGCGCGCGCGGCGCGGCACTCGCGCGCCATTTGTTTTACAATGACTACCTGAAGTCAATCGCCGCTTTCGGCTGGCGCGAACAACACACCATCGTCTTTGATCACCTCGTCGCGCCGACGGCCTACTACATTTCGCGCGCGGAGTTTGCCGACTGGTGGCGCGAGATCAAAGCGGACGAAGTCGAAATCGGGTGGCACAATCAAAACAGTTGGCGCGGCTTCGGTCGGATTGTAGACGAGGGCGAAGATGGCGAGTGAAGTTAAACCAGGCGACCTGCCTTTGCTGCCGCGCGAGATGGAGCGGCACACCTACGCCATCATGTACGAGGTCGAAGGCTCGCACTGGTGGTTCGCAGGCCGTCGCCGCATCCTCGAAAGTTTCGTCCGGTCAATCGTCGCCGATCTTGATTTAGGAGAAGGCCGGCAGCCGCGCATACTCGACGTGGGTTGCGGCACGGGCGCGAACCTTGAGATGCTCGCGCAGTTTGGCGAGACGGAGGGCGTCGATGTGTCTGAAGATGCGCTCGACTTCTGCCGCGCGCGCGGACTCCAACAGGTGAAACTCGGCGCGGCGGAACAGTTGCCTTACACGGACGCTTCCTTTGATCTCGTCACCGCGCTCGACGTGGTGGAGCATCTGGACGACGACGCGGCGGGCTTGCGCGAGATGCGGCGCGTGCTTCGCCCCGGCGGGCGGGCGCTCCTGTTCGTCCCGGCCTTCATGTGGCTGTGGGGCGTGCAGGACGACGTGAGCCATCACCGACGCCGTTACACGCTGCCGCAACTGACGGAGCGCGTCGGCGGCGCGGGCTTCGCCGTCGAGCGCGCGACTTATGCGAACCTGACCTTCTTCGCGCCCATCCTGGCGGGACGCCTTTTGATGCGCGCGACGGGCGCACGCCCCGCCTCTGAAAACAACATCAACGTGTCGGCCTTGAACGGCCTGCTCGGTCGCCTCTTCGGCGCGGAGCGTTTCTGGTTACAGCGCGGTCTGAATTTTCCCTTCGGCGTCTCCGCCGTATGCGTGGCGCGAAGGGTGGACTAGATGAATATCACCAACATCATCTGGCTTACACAGTTCGTTGATAAGATAGAAGGCAAGCATGGTGTTAGTACGGACGAAGTTGAACAGGTATTAAGTACTCGTCCGCGCATTCAACAGGTCGAGCGCGGAGTTGTGTAGGGCGAAGACCTTTATCGTGCTACCGGGCAGACAGACGCCGGGCGTTTTCTCGTAGTGTTTTTTGGTTACAAAGGGCGCGGACGCGC
This sequence comes from Pyrinomonadaceae bacterium, assembly GCA_036389555.1. GTDB lineage: Bacteria > Acidobacteriota > Blastocatellia > Pyrinomonadales > Pyrinomonadaceae > JAIVJZ01. The sequence continues at coordinate 17,996 of DASVPS010000217.1, read as the reverse complement.
ATTGGTGATTTCCGCGCGCGATGTTAGCCCGAGGGAGCGTAAGAATTATGGCAAACGCAAAAAATAAGATTGTGAAAAAACGCGACCCGTTGCCGGAGCGTTTCACCTCGATTGAAGAGGCCGCTGAATTCTGGGATACACATGACAGCGCGGACTATGAAGAGTACATGCGCGATGTTGAATGTCAGGTAAACATCAAGCGACGAACATACATGGTCTCGCTCGATAGCGAGCTGTACAGCAAGCTACGTATCATTGCAAAAGAGAGAGGCGTGAAACCGGAAACACTGGTGAACCTCTGGCTTCAGGAAAAGGCGTCTTGATATTCAAAAAAAGAATAGTTGTTGATGGTCTGTGCGTGGCGCGAAGGGTGGAGTAGCGATGAGAGTTTACGAAGAAGAAGAGACTTTGAAGCGGCGGCGCGTGGACGTGCGGCAAGGCGGTGCGGACGGCGACGGCGAGACGCCGGACATCTCCGTCTTTCTGCCGGTCTATAACGAGGAGCCGAATTTGCGCCCGCTCCATGCGAAGATGACGGACGCGCTCGCGACGCTCGGACGCACCGCCGAGATCATTTACGTGGACGACGGTTCATCCGACCGCAGCCTCGAAGTGTTGCGCGAGATCGCCGGGGGCGACGCGCGCGTGCGTGTCATTGCGCTGCGCCGCAACTACGGGCAGACGGCCGCGATGAGCGCCGGGATCGATGCGGCGCGCGGGCGCGTGCTCATCCCGATGGACGCCGATTTGCAAAACGACCCGGCCGACATCAAGAGGCTTTTGGAGAAGTTGGACGAGGGCTACGACGTGGTTTCCGGCTGGCGCAAGAACCGGCAGGACAAGGCCGTCACGCGGAAGTTTCCCTCTATGCTGGCGAATCGTCTCATCTCGTGGATCGGGGGCGTGCCCCTGCACGATTACGGCTGTTCGCTGAAAGCCTATCGCCGCGACTCGCTCGCAGACGTCAGGCTCTACGGCGAGATGCATCGCTTCATTCCGATCTACGCTTCGTGGGCGGGCGCGCGCGTGACGGAGATTCCCGTGGATCATCACGCGCGCACGATGGGCGTGTCGAAGTACGGGCTGTCGCGCACGCTCAAGGTCGTTTTCGATCTCGTCACCATCAAGTTCATGGCGTCTTACCAGACGAAACCGATCTACGTCTTCGGCTCGTTCGGCATGCTGGCCTTCGCGGTCTCATTCATCGCGGGGCTGTGGGCGTTGTTCCTCAAAGTCGTACACAAGGCCGACTTCGTGCAGACGCCGCTGCCCATCCTCGCCATCGTCATGTTCGCCGTCGCCATCCAATTCTTCCTGATGGGACTGCTGGCCGAGATGCAGGTGCGTACCTACCACGAGTCGCAATCGAAGACCATCTACGCCGTGCGCGAGCGAATAGGATTTGAAAATAAGTGATGAGTGATGAGTAATGAGTGATGAGTTAAACACTCTTCTCGCTCATCACTCATCACTCATCACTCATCACTTCATTATGTGTGGAATCACCGGATGGGCATACATGGATGCGCGCACGCCGCAGGCGGAGGGCGCGGGGGAATTGCTGCGCTCGATGTGTGCGCGGATGACGCACAGGGGGCCGGATTCGGAAGGGTTGATGACCGAGACGGGCGTCGCGCTCGGCATGCGACGCCTCGCCATCATCGATCTGGCGACGGGCGAGCAGCCCGCCGTGAGCGAGGACGGGCAGGTCTCGGTCGTCCTGAACGGCGAGATTTACAACTACCGTGAGTTGCGCGACCAGTTGGAAGATCGCGGCCACTCGTTCAGGAGCGCATCGGATACGGAGGTGCTCCCGCATCTCTACGAGGAATACGGCACGGGGATGCTCTCGCACCTGAACGGCATGTTCGCCTTCGCCCTGTGGGACAGGCGGCGGCGCAAGCTCTTCATCGCGCGAGATCCGTTCGGCGAGAAGCCGCTCTACTGGGGCGTGTTCGAGGGTCGGCTGCTGTTCGCCTCGGAGCCGAAAGTGTTGCTGGCGCACCCCAGCGTCAAGACGCGCCTGAACGTGGACGCGCTCAGGCAATACCTCTCGTTCGATTACGTCCCCGCGCCGCTCTCGATCTACGAGGGCATCCAGAAACTTCCCGCCGCCCACGCGCTCACGCTCGAAGACGGCCGCATCGAGGTGCGGCCTTACTGGCAACTGAGTTATCGCAAGCCGGAACGTCGGCCGACGGAGGAGGAAGCGGCGGCGCGCGTCGAAGAATTGCTGGCCGAGTCCGTGCGCTTACGCCTCGTCGCGGACGTGCCGCTCGGCGTGCTCTTGAGCGGCGGCGTGGATTCTTCGGCCGTCGCTGCGCTCGCCGTGCGCGCCTCGCACGAGACGGTCAAAACTTTCTCGATCTCGTTTGCCGAAAAATCTTTCGACGAATCATCCTACGCGCGCGGCGTCGCGGACTTTCTGCACACAGATCACCACGAGGAACGACTCAACTCGAACCTCGCCGCAGACCTCATCGGCGAGATCGGTTCGTGGATGGACGAACCCTTGAGCGACCCGTCGCTCGTGCCCACTTATCTGCTCTCGCGCTTTACGCGCCAGCACGTCACGGTCGCGCTCGGCGGCGACGGCGGCGACGAAATCTTCGCGGGCTACCCGATGTATCCCGCGCACCGCGTCGCGCGTCTCTACGAGCGCGTGCCTGTGGCAGCGCGCCGCCTGTTCGTCGAGTCAATCGTCAAACGCCTGCCGGTCAAGACGAAAAATCTCTCGCTCGATTACAAGGCGCGCAAGTTCATCGAAGGCATGCGCTACCCGGACATGGTGACGCGGCATCACATCTGGTTCGGTTCGTTCACGCCGGACGAGCAGGCGTTGTTGCTCACGCCCGACGCACGGCGCGCGAGCGGCGCGGACATCTACGCGGGCGCGCGCGCCCTGCTCGAAGAGTGCGACGCCGAGGAGACGGTCGAGCGGATGCAGTACCTAGACACGAAGCTCTATCTCGCCGAAGACATCCTGACGAAAGTTGACCGGACGAGCATGGCCGTCTCGCTCGAAGTGCGCGCGCCTTTTCTCGACCGCCGCCTCGTGGAATACGTCTCGTCGCTCCCGCTCGATTACAAACTGCGCGGCAACACTACGAAGTACATTCTGAAGCGCGCGGTTGCGCCGCACCTGCCCGCGTTCGTCACGCGGCGCGGCAAGAAGGGCTTCGGCGTGCCCGTCGCCGAGTGGCTCAAAGGAAGATTGCGCCCGCTCGCGCGCGACCTCCTGTCGCCCGCGCGTCTCAGCCGCCACGGCCTGTTCGACCCGGCTTACGTCGCGCGCTTGCAGGACGAACACGAACGCGGCGCGGCCAATCATCGCAAACTCCTCTGGACGCTCCTCATCTTCGAACTCTGGCACGAGAGCTTTATCGAGACGCCGCGCCGCATCGAGCAATCGGGCAGCAGAAGGCAGCAGGCGGAAGGCAGCATGCAGTAAGTCTTCCGACGCGGTCAGGCTTAGCTCCATCTATTTCGACACGAAACCCGGCCTCTACTCGAAATAACAAACACGGGCGAGAGACAAGCCCCGTCCGCAGTTATATGCTACGACTAAGGTGAGTGAACTTGAGCAGGTGTATGAAACTCTCGCGGCGTGGTGTCGTGCGCGCGGCTGGGCGGGGCACGATCCGTTCGACGGGTTGAACAGCCGTCTGTTTCAGGCGACGCCGCTTAAAGAGTCACGGTTTGCGCGGCTCGCGTGGACGCAGGCGTTCAAACGCGCGCCCGTCAGTTTGCGTAAGCCCGCGCGCGTGCCTGTGGGGAAGAATGCGAAGGGCACGGCGTTGTTCGCGCTAGCCGCGCTCGCGCGCTTTCGTGCGACGGGCGAGGGTGCGGCGGAGAAGGAAGCGCGTGAACTGTTGGACGCGCTGCTCGCGGCGCGGCTCGAAGGCGGGAGCGGCGCATCGTGGGGCTACAATTTCGACTGGCAGGGGCGCGCTTTTTTCGCGCCGCAGGGAACGCCGACCATCGTGCCGACGGCCTTTGCCGTGCGTGCGCTGGTGGAGGCGCGACGTGCCTTCGGCGATGAAAAATACCTGTGCGCGGCGCGCGGCGCGTGCGATTTCATCCTGCATGATCTCAAGCGGAGCGCAGAGTCTGCGGACGAAATCTGTTTCAGTTACACGCCGCTCGATGAGACGCGCGTCTTCAACGCGAGTTTGCTGGCGGGGGAAGCGCTGGCATCGGTCGGGGCGGAGACGCTTGAGGAAGAGTTATTGACGACGGCCGTGCGGGCGGCGCGCTACGTCGTCCGCCGACAGCGTGCGGATGGTTCGTGGGCTTACGGCGCGGCCGAATTTCAAGGTTGGGCTGACAACTTTCACACGGCCTTCATCCTGACATCGCTCGCGCGCATCATGGAGGCGTGCGGCGCTGAAGCGCGTGCGGAATTTGCGGAGCCGCTCCGGCGCGGCTACGAATTCTGGCGCGCGAACTTCTTCCTTGCCGACGGGTGGCCGAAATACTACCATGACAACCCATACCCGGCGGACGCACACGCGAGCGGCGCGGCCGTCGTCGCCCTCGTCGAACTAAGTGCCCACGGCGAACTGAAAGACTCGATGCCGGACGCGCTCGCTCTCGCAGACCGCATCATCAGTTGGACGCTCGAAAATTTGCGCGACCACCGGCGCGGCTTCTTCTACTACCAGCGCCGACGCTTCTACACCATCCGCACGCCCTACATGCGCTGGACGCAGGCGTGGATGATGTACGCGCTGGCACGGAGGATCGAAGGGATGAAGGAAGAGGGATGAGGGATGAACAAAATCAGTGAATGGTAAATCGTAAATCGTAAATAGAAGGAACAGGTTTTCTCTATTCACGATTTACGATTCACGATTCACTTCTCTTCATTCATCCCTCACCCTGCTGCCCTCATCCCTTTTTATGTTGCGTATCTGGATCGATCTGGCGAACTCGCCGCACGTGCCGTTCTTCGCCGCGCTCGGAGAGGAGTTTCGGGCGCGCGGTCACGAGTTGGAGGTGACGGCGCGCGACTTCGCGCAGACGGTCGAGTTGGCCGAAGCGGCGAAGTTAGCGCCCACGGTCGTCGGCGGCCACGGCGGGCGCGAGTTGAAGGGGAAGGCGGGCAACCTGCTCGGGCGCGCGCTGGCGCTCAGGAGTTGGGCGCGAGCGCGCCCGCGCTTCGATCTGGCCGTCAGCCATAACTCCTATTCGCAGATCGTCGCGGCGCGCGCGCTCGGTTTGCGGAGTGTGACGCTGATGGATTACGAGCACCAGCCCGCGAATCATCTGGCGTTCCGGCTGGCCTCGCGCGTCATCGTGCCGCGCGCGTTTCCAGACGTTGCGCTCAGGCGTTTCGGCGCGAGCGCGCGCAAGGTGCGGCGTTACGATGGCTTCAAAGAGGACGTGTATCTTGCCGATTGGCAGCCGCGCGCGGGCGCGCTTGAAAATATGTTGGAGTCGCTCGGCGTGCGCGCTGAGGCGGTGCTGGTTGTCGTGCGCCCGCCCGCGCGCGACGCGCTCTATCATCGTTTTGACAACGAACTGTTCGACGCGCTGCTCGCACGCCTGTGCGCAGAGCGGGACGCGCGCATCGTCCTTCTGGCGCGCACACGTGCGCAGCGCGAAGAGTTTGGCGCGCGCTACGAGAGCGAGAATGTCATCATGCCGCGCGCCGCGCTCGACGGGGCGACGCTCATCTCGGCCGCCGATTTGGTGGTGAGCGCGGGCGGCACTATGAACCGCGAAGCCGCCGCGCTCGGCGTGCCCGCCGCCACCGTCTACGCCGGCGAGTGGGCGGCCGTGGACGAAGCGCTCGTACGCGAAGGGCGACTCGCACGCATCCGCACGCACGAAGACATACGTGCCCTGCGCGTCGCCAAAAAAGAGGCCGCGCACGCGCGCCGCGCGACCGGCGTGCGCGCGCAAGTGGCGGAAATGGTTTTAGAAGGGATGAGGGATGAGGGATGAGGGATGAGGGATGAGGGATGAAAATTAAAACTGTACAAGAGGTTGAATGCTTTCTTCATTCATCCCTCATCCCTCATCCCTCATCCCTTAATACATATGCGCGCTGAGAGATTCGACAGGTTGAGGGTGGCGGCCAGCGCGGTGCGTGCCGAGGGGCGCGCGCCGCAGTGGGTGTTGCCTTCGGTGAAAGTCGCGCTCGTCGCGGCGGACGCCCTCGTCGCGACCGTCTCGTTTCTGGCGGCGTTCTATTTGCGCGAGGGCGAGCACGTCGTCGCGGAGTGGAATGCGGCGGGGCGCATCATCTGGAGCGCGGAGTTCGCGCCGTATGCGGCCGTGCTGTTGTTCGTCGTGCCGGTGCGCGTGCTCGCTCACGCTTACTATGATCTATACAAACTGCGCGGCGAGTTTTCTTACGTGGACGATTTGCTGCGCGTCTTTCGTGCTACGGCCGTGGCGTCGCTCTTGATCGTCGCGGTCGCGTTCCTGTATCGCGGCGGGACGGCCTTCCGCGCCTTCTCCTATTCGCGCGCCGTCTTCGTGCTCGATTTCGCGTTCGCGCTCGCGGCGTTCGGTGTGCTGCGCATGGGTGTGCGTTGGGCGCAGGCGTTGGTGCGGCGCGGGGGCGTGAATTTGATCCCGACGCTCGTCGTCGGGCGCGGCGCAGAGGCCAGCCTGTGCATCCGGGAGATGCGAGAGCGGCCGGAGTTGGGTTATCGCGTGATCGGCGTGGTGGAGAACGGCGCGATTGATAAGAACGTGCCGGAGACTTTCGAGGGCGTGCCCGTCATCGGCAGCATTGAGGGACTGGCCGAGACGATCCGCGAGACGGCGGCCAACGAAGTGATCGTCGCCGACGCGGGCGTCTCCGGCGACGTGTTGTTCGACGTGATGATGCGCGTCGGGCGCATACGCGGCGTCGAGTTTCGCATCGCGCCGAGTTTGTTCAACTGCCTGCCGCGCAAAACCGAAATTGATCAGATCGGCGCGCTGCCGATGATCCAATTGTTCCGCGAGCCTTTGTCGAGCACGGCACGCATCGTCAAACGCGGCATGGACATCCTCGTCGCCTCGCTCGCTCTTGCTGTTCTCTCTCCGCTCTGGCTCGTCATCGCCGCGCTCATCAAACTGGACTCGCCGGGCGGCGTCTTCTACAAGCAGGAGCGCGTCGGGATGGACGGGCGCATCTTCCTCTTCCTCAAATTCCGCACGATGCAAACGGGCGCGGACGATGCCGCGCACCGCGATTATCAACGCAAGTACATCGCCGGGCAGGCCGAGACGAATCTGGGCGACGAGACCCGACCCGTCTACAAACTGCGCACAGATCCGCGCGTGACGCGCGTCGGGCGCGTGCTGCGCCGTCTGAGCCTAGACGAGTTGCCGCAGTTGTTGAACGTGCTGAGGGGCGACATGAGCGTGGTGGGCCCGCGCCCGCCCATCCCTTATGAAGTTGAGGCGTATGAGTTGTGGCATCGCAAGCGGCTCGACATGAAGCCGGGGCTGACGGGCTTGTGGCAGGTGTCGGGTCGCAACCGCCTCTCGTTCGAGGAGATGGTGCGGCTCGATCTCTTCTACATCGAAAACTGGTCGCTCCTCTTAGACCTCAAGATCATCCTGCGCACGCTGCCCGTGATGCTGCGCGGCGACAACGCTTATTGACGCCGCGCGTGCGCGCACACCCTTCGATGTTTCGCCGTCCCGAATTTATCCCCGCACAGAGGGCGCGCGAGTGGGTCGCAATCCTGCTCGGTGGCGCACTGCTCGGCCTGCTGATGGTGTGGCTGCAAAAGAGTCTCCAACTCAACCCACGCATCGTCCGAAATGTTTTACTGGCCGTCGCCGCAATTTCGCTGTGCCGGTTCGTGTCTATTCTGATCGCCTGTGTTAAAGAATTACGTCGGGCGGAAGAGGAATGGGCGGGGCGCGACGGAGAGGACGCCGACTGAACAGGAAACCAACAACGAACGCTATGAGCCTTTCTGCGACTCGCGCGGGCGCGGCCGGAACGCACGATGGCATGGACACCGGTGCGAAGCGGGGCGCAGTCATTGTGTGGAGCGAGCGCGCGCTTGCCGCGTGCCTCTTCCTGCTGGCCTTCTGCGCGCCGCATTCGATTGCGGGGACGCAGATCGCTTGGGGCGTCGGGCTGCTGGCATGGCTGGTGCGTTTCAGCGTGCGCCCGCGACCGCGCCTCGAACGCACGCCCGTTGACTATGCGCTGCTCGGCTTCTTCATCCTCACCTTCATCTCCGCGCTCGCCTCCTACGACCCGGACGTTTCCATCGGCAAACTGCGCGCGGCGAGTCTCTTCACCATCGTCTATCTCGTCGCCGAAAACATCACGACGCGGCGCACGCTACGCCTGCTCGCCTTCACGCTCATCGCTTCGTGCATGGTCAACGTCGTCTACACGTTCGGCCAGCGCGCCGTCGGGCGCGGCGTGAAGGTGTCTGGACTTGCGGCCGACAGCCCCTTGCGCGCGGCCGGCGTGGACGAGGGCGACACGCTCTTGAGACTCGACGGCGCGGCCTTTCACTCGCCGGACGAACTCGCGCGCGCATTGGACGCAAACGCGACGGGCACGCAGCCGGCGGCGCGCTTGCTCGTCTACCGCCGCGAATGGCGTTTCGAGACGGAAGTGCCGCGCGGCTCGCTGCTCGCGGGCGCGACGCCGGAAGCGCGCCTCGGCCTGAACGCTTGGACGCGCGGCCGCGACGAACGCGCATCCGGTTTTTACGGCCACTACACGACCTACGCAGAGGTGTTGCAACTCATCGGCTCGCTCGCCGCCGGGTTGCTCATCGCGCTCCGGCGGAAACGCACCTGGCATGGCGCATTGCTCGCGGCGGCGGTCGCAGGGATCGGCGTCGCTTTGCTGTTGACGGTGACGCGCGCTTCGTGGCTGTCGTTTTTGCTCTCAATCATCGTGATGTCGCTCGTGGGTTTGGGGAGCAGGCGCGCGACACTCGCGGTCGCGCTCGGCGCGCTGCTCGTCGTCCCGCTGGGGCTGTACGTGTTGCAGCAGAAGCGCGGCGTGGGCTTCTTCGACCGAAAGGACGGCTCGATCTCCTGGCGCACGACCGTCTATCGAGAGGGCTTCGAGTTGTTCGCGCGCGAGCCGCGACACGTGCTGGTCGGCGTCGGGATGGATTCGCTCAAGCGACACTGGCGCGAGTGGGGCTTGTTCGACAAAGGGCGTCTGCCCGTCGGCCACATGCATTCGACGCCCCTGCAACTCGCGTTGGAGAGAGGACTGCCCGCGCTCCTGCTCTGGCTCGCGGTCGTCTTTCTTTATGCGCGGATGCTGTGGCGTCTGTGGCGCGCGCCCGCGCTGTTGGAAGATTGGCGGGAGCGTGGGCTGGTGCTCGGCGCGCTCGGCGGCCTCGTCGGCTTCTTCACGAGCGGGCTGGTTCATTACAACCTCGGCGACTCGGAAGTGGTGATGGTCTTTTATCTCATCATGGGACTCGCGCTCGCCTTGGAAAGACTGACGCGGGCGCATGGTCGCACGGGCGTTAACGCCTGAGTCTGACAGGGCGAACGGTGGGGCGCTGTTGGGAGGATTGAGAATCCTGCCTCACCTGCGTCCTGCGGTGAGGGACGTAGTACCCGGTCATGCCGAGGAGGTATTGGCTGGCGTTAAGGTTCGGCGGCGGGTTGAAGTCAATGATGATTTCCTCGCCCTGTCGCAGTTTTAGGTAATTGCCGTCGGCGGCGCGGAGCGATCTATGTTGCGGGTAGAGAATCGTCTCGCGCCCGTCCGGGAAGATGGCCTTAATGTAGGCGGCGTCGAGGAAAGAGTCTTCCGGGTCTTTCTCTCTGATCAACACCCGCCCGTCAAAGCGGGTCAATTCCATCTCGACGGTCTTCTCTTTGCTCTTGCGATTGACGCCGTACAGGATGACGCCTTCGTCGAACCACGAATCATCGCCCGCCGCAGCGGTATAGATGTAGGGACAACTGCCCATACCCGCGCCATTCCTGATGACGATTTTGGCCGGGTCGAGTTGCCTGAAAGGATAGCTCACTTTATCAACTTCGACGCTCTCGATGCTGAATGAAGGGCCGTACAGGTATTCCGTATTGAGCTTAAAATCCAACCCCGGCCTGTCTAAAATGGATTCGACCGTCCGCGCGCTGACGATATAGGCCGACTGTTTTTCGTAAATGGGAAAGTTGATCTGGTCAATCTGTTGTAACTCGCTGACCAGGCGGCCGCGGTTTTTGCTGCTGATCGGCACTACGCTGCTGGAATCGTAAAAGTTGTCTTCCTTCTTGTAGCTCAGCGGCAACTCCGTGGGAACGACTATTTTCTCTCCGGGGTTCAACATCTTCTGCGGAAACAGGTCTTGCTTTTCGGCCGTCTGCGCCTCCAAGGCCGCCTTGTCCTCCTTGCGATTGCGTAACCGCTCCGCCCGGTTCACCCTGACGGTAAAGCTGTCCAGGCTGATCGCGTCCTTCGAGATGTTCTCCACCACCGCAACCCGCAACCCTAACGACCGGCCGACGAAGCTAGTCCCCGCGTACTTGATGCCTGTATCGTCGTCGCCGCATCCCTCAGATTCAAAATAAACGTTCGCGTAGGCGAAGTCGGGCGGCATGTATTCTCTGGTGATGTACTTGTAGAAGTTTTTGAACGGCGAATCCGCGCAAAAGTCGAGATCGCTGCGGCTGATAAATTTACGGAAGATTAACGACTCGATGGCCGTGCCTTCCTCGTCCTTGCTGTAGAACACACGCCAGGATTGACGCGGGTCTTCCAGCGAGCGGATGAGAGGCGTCGGGTCGGTCATGTAGAGGGGCGTTCCCTGCGCGCTGCCGGTAAATAATCTTTCGTTGAACGGCTCGTCCAACTTCGGTTCGGAAACCGGCCTTTTGCCCTTGTTCTCGACATCAAGATATTGGAGACCCTCCGGTTCTTCGTTAAACCGCCTGATCAGGTCGGTGAGCGCAACCGAGACATCGTTAGGGACGATGAAAGGTTGGCCGCCCAGTTTCTCCTCCCACTCCGCATTCATCTTGTTATGCACCAGAAAATCAACGGCATAACCTTCGAGCGTAAAATACGAGATGCGAATCGGCGGATCGCCCGGCGGCAGCTTGATGATCAAACCGCGCGGCGAGCCGTTAGCGAGGTCGGTAAAAATTTCTCCTTCGTGCGTTCGCCAGCGCGCCTGAATGCGTACCGTCTTGAGGGGTTCGTCGCTCAGATCGATCTTGCTGAACGTAAACTTGCCTCCCGGCGCGGTCACGACCTCCTGCCGCTGGCTCAGGCTAAGTGTGACGACGGCGTTATCCGCCGGGTCGCCGCCGGCGGTCAGGACGAGTCCTTCGATGGTGATCTTTTTCGCTTCGAGCGCGCTTTTAATTGATTCGATGTAAGCCTGATTAGCGCCGAAGAGGCCGAGGGTGAGCGAAGCGACCCAGAGGAGCGCGGTGGCAGCCTTGAGGAATTTATTGACGCTGAGGGCGTGCGTCAGCCTCGCCAGCAACCAACTCGTGCCCGCATCACCGGCATTCGGGCGATAGAAAAGCCCGTTGAGGATACCGGCGACGATACTCCCGATGCTGATGAAGGCCGACAACGCCGAGAGACCGAACGCCAATATGCCCGCGAGCGCGCAGACGAGTATGCCGGCGAGAAAACTGCCTTGCCAAATTCTGTTCCGCTCTGTGCTCATCTCGCGTCGTCTCCGGGCTGGGTCGAAAGACAGTCCCGCGTGATACCTGCGCAGTTTCGCGGCAAATGCGTTTACCGCCGGGTCAACGGGGACACTTGAAACTGAGTGAAGATAAACATGGTTAGAGTAAGAGATTACGTGAGACTGATCAGGTTAAGGTCTCTCAAGCGTGACGGCGAGGACAATGGAGGCGCAAACATATTGCGACGAAGGGTAAAAGTCAATACCTGTTTTACTTAAATTGCCGGGCGTGCTTCCGCGCACGGGAGGTCTTGACATTACAATTCGGGCGTTGCGGACATTGTGGAGGGGTTAATTCACAACCGGAGCTCGTCCTGATTGGGAGACTCGCGTGACCGGAGTGGAATCGGATGACGCTAAAAAGAGCGGGCGCGGCGTAATGTACGCTGCGCCCGCTCTTGATTGATGTCTCTGTCGGTCGTTAGCTGGCCGAGGCCGACAACGGTTTCTGCTGTAGTTTCTCCTGCTCCATCAGCGCGCCGAGTTCTTCCAGTTGCTCTTTGGACAAGACCTCGCGGGCGCTCTTGAACATCTCGCCTTCCTCTTCCTCGACGTGGTGCTCGACGTTCTCTTTGAGCACTTTCAACTTCGCCGTCCACGTCTCGCTCGTCACGCCCATCGCGTCCAACTCGCGGAGCAGCGTTTTGACAACGTGGTGCTCCTGAATGCCTTCCATCGTGATCTCGCGCGTCTCCTCGGCCTTCTTGAGGACGGGGTAGAAGATCGTCTCCTCAATGTGCGCGTGCAGGTCTAGTTCCTGCTTTAATTTCATGAATAACTCTTCGCGCGTCTTTTCGGCGCGCTCGGTGGTCTCTTCGAGTTTCGCGAAAATACCTGATACCTTCTCGTGGTCGGTTTTTAACAGTGTGATTGCGTCCATCTTTCGTCCTCCCTGTGTGGTTGAGCCAGCATGTTTTGCACGCTTACAGTACGCTTCGGTGGTTCATCGGGATGATCACTCAAGCACAGTGCCAGACGCCCCGACCGTCGGGCGACAGCCGCCGCCGGTGGCGGACGCGCCCGCTCGCGCTCATCCCCTTTCCTTGACTCTCTTTGCGCACGCCTTTATCATGTCAGTTTTCGGCTACAGCCCGTGGCCGCGTCTGAGGCATCATGTTCGAGTCTTTATCCGATAAACTAAAGCGCACGCTCAAAAATTTGCGCGGCGAGGGCGTGTTGACGCCGGAGCACGTCGATGCGGCGCTGCGCGAAATACGGCTCGCCCTGCTCGAAGCCGACGTTAATTACAAGGTTGCGAAAGAGTTCATCGCGGCGGTCAAGGAGAAGGCAGAGGGGCAGCAGGTCTGGCAGGAGTTGAAGCCCTCGGAGCAGGTCGTCAAGATCGTCCATGACGAACTCGTCGAACTGATGGGCGGCCAGTCTTCGCGTCTAGTCTTTACGAAGACCACTCCGAACGTCGTCATGATCGTCGGCCTGCAAGGTTCGGGCAAGACGACTTCGACGGGCAAGATCGCGCTCTGGCTGGCGAAGAATCAGGAGCGGAAGCCCTTGCTGGTTTCGACGGACGTGAACCGCCCTGCGGCGCGCGAACAGTTGAAAGTGATCGCGAAGGCGACGGGGCAATCGATCTTTGAAATGCCGGAGTCGAACAACCCTGTGGAACTGGCGCGCGAGGCTTTCCGGCACGCGCGCGAAGTCGGCTACGACACGCTCCTGATTGACACGGCCGGTCGTCTCCACATCGACGAAGAGTTGATGGACGAGTTGAAACAGATCAAGGCGGAGACTCACCCGGTCGAAGTTTTGTTCGTCGCCGACGCGATGACGGGTCAGGACGCGGTCAAGTCCGGCGAACAGTTTCACGCGCAGATCGGCATCACGGGCGTCGTGTTGACGAAGATGGACGGCGATGCGCGCGGCGGCGCGGCGCTCTCGATCAAGCAGGTGACGGGGCAGCCCGTGAAGTTCGTCGGCGTCGGCGAAAAGTACGATGCGCTCGAACCTTTCTACCCCGACCGCATCGCGCAGCGCATCCTCGGCATGGGCGACGTGCTCCCGCTCATCGAGCAGGTGCAGACGCAGGTTGACCAGTCGGAAGCCGAAGCGCAACTGAAGAAACTGCAAAAGAACGAGTTCACGCTCGACGACTTTCGCAGCCAGCTCAGGCAGGTGAAAAAGCTCGGCTCGTTCTCGAAGATCATGAAACTGCTGCCCGACCAACTGCTCGGCGGGATGGGCATGCCTGATCTGGACGAAGAACAGTCCGCGCAGATGGAGCGCGAACTCAAGCGCACCGAGGCGATCATCGATTCGATGACGCGCGAGGAGCGCAGCGATCATCGCATCCTGAACGCGAGCCGGCGTCGTCGCATCGCGCGCGGTTCGGGCGTCAACGTCTCGGAAGTAAACGCGCTCATCAAGCAATACGTAGAGATGCGCGGGATGATGCGCCAGCTGTCGGGCGCAGGATTGTTCGGCGGCGGCAGCGGCGGCGGAGGCGGCATGAAAGGTCGCATGATGCGCAAACTCGGCGGCATGATGGGCATGCCCGACATGAGCGGACTCATGGGCGGCGGCGTTGGAGAGGGCGAAGGCGGCATGAATTTGCCGGCGCTCCCCCCCGGCGGCGGTGCAGCGGGCGGCAACGGGCGCAAGAAACTGCGCAAGAAGCCGCGACACAAGAAACGAAAGTGACAGGTGACAAGTGACAGGTGACAAGATCAAAACTTGTTCTTTCCTGTCACCTGTCACTTGTCACCTGTCACTTAAATTTGGAGGATACAGAGAGTGTTAGCAATCAGATTGATGCGCATGGGCGCGAAGAAAAGCCCTTCGTATCGCGTGGTCGTCAAAGAGAAATTGTCGAAGCGCGACGGGGCGTACCTCGAAAACGTCGGGACTTATAACCCGACGCGCAACCCTGCGGAAGTGAAACTCAACCTTGAGCGCATCACCTACTGGATGGAGCGCGGCGCGCAGCCGACCGACACCGTCCGCCAGTTGATCAAGAGCCAGTCGAAGGCGCAGGCGGCGGAAGTTTAGTTTCAGGTTTCAGGGTCAACACATGGAACCCGAAACCTCAGACTTGAAACTTGAAACCTGAAACTTAAGCGATGAAAGAGACCGTCGAAATGCTCGTGAAGGCTCTGGTGGACGACGCCGAGGCGGTGGACGTGCGCGAGGAGTTGGGGCGCGACCAGCGAAGCGTGATCATCGAGGTGCGCGTCGCGCCCGACGACATGGGCAAGTTGATCGGGCGGCAGGGGCGTACGGTGCGCGCTTTGCGTTCGCTGTTTCATGCCGTGAGTTTGAAACAGGGTCGCCGCTACATTCTAGAGATCATGGAATGAGCGAGGAGGCGAACAGGGGCGGCGCGGCGGCCGTTGGTAGCGACGGCGACGAAGAGTTGATCGCCGTGGCGCGCGTCGTTCGAGTGAGGGGCGTGCGCGGCGAAGTGGCCGCACACCTGTTGACGGATTTCCCCGAACGCTTCGACGGCCTCGAAGAACTCGTCGCGATAGACGCCGCGGGCGCGCGCCGGACGCTCGCCATCGAAAAAAGCTGGCTGCACGGCGGGCGCGTCATCCTGAAGTTCGAGGGTTACGATTCGCCGGAGGCCGCGCAAGTTCTGGTCGGCCTCGAACTGGCCGTGCCGGAGACTGAGGCGGTCGAACTCGACGAGGATGAATTCTACGATTGGCAGTTGATCGATTGCCGCGTCGAGACGATTGACAAGAGGGAAGTCGGGCGCGTCGCAGAGGTGCTCCACACGGGCGCGGCTCCCGTGCTCGTCGTCAGAGAAGGGAAGCGCGAAAATTTGATCCCGCTCGCCGCAAGCATCTGCGTCGAGATCGACACGGAGGCCAAATTGATTCGCGTCGACCCGCCGGAAGGACTGTTGGATTTGTAAATAGTGAATCGTAAATCGTAAATAGTTAAAACAGGGTTCTTTCTATTTACGATTTACGATTCACGATTCACTTGTTGTGTTGCTGATTGACATTATCACGATCTTCCCGGACTACTTCCGCGCGGTGTTCGATTACGGGATCGTGCGGCGCGCCGGGGCGGCGGGTCTGGTCGAGATCAAGGCGCACGACCTGCGCGGCTGGACGAAGGATAAGCACCGCATGGTTGACGACCGCCCGTTTGGCGGCGGCGACGGGATGGTGTTGAAGCCCGAACCGATCTTTGCAGCGGTGGAATCTCTGACGGGCGCGCGCGCGGCGACGGAACTGGCGGGCACGGGCGTGCGCGTCGTGTTGCTTTCGCCGCAGGGGCGCGTCTTCGATCAAAGGGTCGCGGAGGAACTGGCGGGCGCGTCGCATCTCGTCTTTATCTGCGGCCGTTACGAGGGCGTGGACGAGCGCGTCGTCGAACTGCTCGTGACGGACGAAATCTCCATCGGGGATTACGTGTTGTCGGGGGGCGAACCGGCGGCGGCCGTCGTGGTGGATGCGATTGTGCGTCTGCTGCCGGGCGCACTCGGCAGCGAGACTTCGGCGTCGAACGATTCCTTCTCCGACGGGCTGCTCGACTTCCCGCATTACACGCGCCCGCCGGAGTTTTGCGGCAGTCGCGTCCCGGAAGTTTTGCTCGGCGGCAATCACGCCGAGATCGCGCGCTGGCGCAGGCAGAGGGCGCTTTTGAAAACGCGGCGCAATCGCCCCGATCTGTTGGAACGCGCCGGGCTTTCGGAAGCCGAACGCGCGTGGCTCGCCGCGAGCGAGCCGGAAAATTTTAGTGACGAGTAGCGAATCGGAAACGGCCAGGCTCTCGAAGCCCTGCTGCCCGAACTCGCCGCCTGTCACTCGTCACTAGTCAACTTTCATAGTTTGGAGTGTTAGTCATGAACCGTTTAGATGCTATCGAAAAAACTCAGATGAACAAGACCATCCCGGACTTTCAGCCGGGAGACACGGTGCGCGTCCACGTGCGCGTCAAGGAGTCGGAGACGAAAGAGCGTCTGCAAGTCTTCGAGGGACTCGTCATCGCGCGCAAGGGCGGCGGCGTGCGCGAGACGATCACGGTGCGCAAGATCAGCTTCGGCATCGGCGTCGAGCGCATCTTCCCGCTCTACGCGACCATCGTCAAAGACATCGAAGTGATCAAACGCGGCCGGGTGCGCCGCGCCAAGCTCTACTACCTGCGCAACCTGCGCGGCAAGGCCGCACGCATCCGCGAGCGCGACACGCGCCCCACGAGCAGCGCACAGGTTCAGGCCGCCGCTGCCGCCGCCCGCAAGAGCAAAGCGTAAGGAAGCGACAGGTGACGGGTGACAGGTGACAGGTTAAAACAGCAAGCCGCTTTAACCTGTCACCTGTCACCCGTCACCTGTCACTGTCGTTCTTATGGTTCGTCAAAAGCGCGTCTCCGAGATTTGCACGGCGTTTGAGGATGCGGCGCGGGCGGGCGGCCACCGGATGATCGCGGGCGTTGACGAGGTGGGGCGCGGGGCATTGGCCGGGCCGGTCGTTGCCGCGGCGATCATACTCAACCCCGATGCGCCGCTGCCGGAAGGTCTGGACGACTCGAAGAAGTTGACGCCCGCCGCGCGCGAACGAATTGCCGAAGAACTCAAAGCGACGGCGCTCTGTTACGGCGTCGGCCTCGTCTCGCCCGCAGAGATTGACAACACCAACATCCTCATCGCCACGCGCCGCGCCATGTGCAACGCGCTCGGCGAACTCCGCCCCTGCGCCGACTTCCTGCTCATAGATGCGCTGCAACTGAGAGAGGTCGAACTCCCGCAACGCGCCATCATACGCGGCGACTCCATCTCTGCCTCCATCGCCGCCGCCTCCGTCATCGCCAAAACCTTCCGCGACGCGCTGATGCGCGACTACGATCACCTCTACCCGCAATACGGCTTCGCCGCGCACGTCGGCTACGGCACGCGCGCGCACCTCGAAGCCCTGCGCACGCATGGGGCTTGCCCCATTCATCGCCGGAGCTTTCGCGGCGTGCTTCCCGCCGCGGACGAAGAAACTTCTTAGCTGCTGATCGTTTCCGCCTTGCCTTTAATAAGAGTGGGAATAGTGGAGAGTATTCGCGGGACGAGAGGCTTCAGATCGGCTAAACGATTTGAAGTGGCGCGTAAGATCAAAACAGCGATATTGAATTGGGAGAGATTCTGTTGAAAGGCGAGATTGCGATCAACGGTCAGAAAGACATCGAATTCCAACTCCGCGAGCTTCAACAGTTCGCCATTCTTCTTCGTCGCCCAACCCATCTGCGGCACGGTTTTAACCTCGTACCATGCGAGTTCTACTGCAAATCGCCGGTCAATGCACTCGTCTAAAAGTAACTTCACTTCAGATCACCATCTTGACGATCTGTTCTTCGGCCTCTTCAAGAAAGGTGATGACTTGTTCTCTGGTAACG
>DASVPS010000216.1:0-2798 GCA_036389555.1 Pyrinomonadaceae bacterium | reverse complement strand
ACTTGCGCAAGACCGAGGCGAGTTGGAGGAAGCTCGGCGGCTCTTCGGCGAGAGTCTGGAAATCGATAAGCGGCTCGGCGACCAGAGCGGCATCGCCATCTCGCTGCATAATCTCGCCGCTATTGCGCAAGACCAAGGTGAGTTAGAAGAAGTGCGGCGGCTCTACGGTGAGAGTCTGGAAATCAATAAGCGGCTCGGCGACCAGAGCGGCATCGCCATCTCGCTGCATCAATTAGGGAGACTCGCGCAAATACAAGGAGAATTGGACGAAGCGCGGCGGCTCTACAATGAGAGTTTGGAAATCAAGAAGCGGCTCGGCAACCAAAGCGGCATCGCCATCACGTTGCATGCATTGGCTGTTTTAGCAATGGATCAAAAAGAATTGACGGAGGCGCGGCGACTCTACGATGAAAGCTTTGAGATTGCAAAGAGGCTTGATGATAAGAGTAACATCGCCCTACTTTTTTTTAATATGGGTTCGCTTGCAGAAAAGGAAGGTAATAGGGCAGAAGCCCTGCGGTTGTTTAATGAGTCCTTGAGCATCTTTGAGAAATTGAAATCGCCAAAGGCTGAGATTGTGCGGCGAATGTTGGCGCAGGTGGAGAAGGGTGAAACTTCTTAAGGATAGGGTCATCGGCGTTTGCGGCTAGTGTAGGTTAGGAGTTGTGGGGGACACGCCGCGCGTGTTGATTGATGAGTAGCGCGTGAGCGCAGAGGGGGTCGCCGGTGGGCGACCCCCTTCGTGTTTTAAGTGTCAGCGTTTCTTGGCGCGGGTTGCGGGTTTGCGTGTGATGCCTTCGTGTTTGGAGGGGCTTGGGAGTTGGTCAGGTAAATCTAATTCATCATCAATCAACGCCTCTACGTAGACATTGGCGGCGCGCGCGTATTCTAAGAGAATCTGTAACGGCGGCTCGTTTCTTCCTGTCTCGAACTTTGAAATTCTGTCATAGGTGACAGATTCTTCAGGCCATAAGCGTCTCCACATTTGCTGCTGTGAGAGGCCGAGCGCGGTGCGAATTTGTAGGAGCTTTTTGGCTAAGTGCTTCGGCTTCGGACGCGCGTAGCCCATCAGGAGTTACCTCCTGATGAAGCTGCAAGCGCACTAATATGCTTGCTTCTACGTACAGTTATACGTAGAATGTCTTTGCGTAACCTATTCGCCGAGAGAGTTGGCCTGCCAGACTCAACGGCGATGCTCATCACTCGTTTGCACTTGAGGTTGAGGTGAGCTACGCATGCGACCGTCGCGGATTTTCAATCATCGAACGCGCGCCATATTACCAGAACATCATGCTCATGGATATAGACCCCTGCCGCCCCCTGCGCATCCCGTGGCGAGCCGTCGTGATTCAACCGGCCATCCTCTACGTCGAAAGCAATCTCCTGCTCGCTCAACTCGTGACAGACCTGCTCGACCTCGCGCGCTTCCACGTGTGGCGCGCTGACGACGGCTGGACTGCCCAGATGTTCCTGCGCCACGAGCAACGCTTCGCCCTGTTGCTGATAGATAACGAACTGCGCGACACGTCCGGGCTGGCGGTCGTCACCTACGCGCGCACGCTGGCGCACCGCGAGTCTTTGCCGATCATCCTGTTCTCGATAGAAGACTGTGAGCAGGAGGCGAAAGCGGCGGGCGCGAACGAGTTTTTGCGCAAGCCGCACGACCTCTATTTGTTGCTGGATATGATCCGCAGGCTGATCGGAGCGGGCGTCGAGAAACGGTAAGCGCGTCTGAGAGATTAGGCGGGAAGTCCCGTTAGGGACGATTGTTAATAGCCCGGCACTTTAGTGCCGGGAACAATGCCCATCAATTTGAGTGAGTCCCATAGGGACGATTGAAGTTTCTCCTACGCAAACTTCAATCGTCCCTACGGGACTCGCTCATTTATTATCGCTTATTACCCGGCCATGAATGACTGGGCTATTAGCAATCGTCCCTACGGGACTCGCTCAAATTCGTGTGCATTGTTCCCGGCTAAAGTGCCGGGCTACTGGCAATCGTCCCTGTCGGGACTCGCTTCGGCCGCACCGGGCGATAAACCGAAATGCCCTCCTGTGTTATCCCCAACAAAGCCCGCGAAGGGGCGCGGCTGTCTCTTGTCGAAGCGGCGCGGAAGGAATATTATGCCGGGCGCAAACAGCCCGTCGCCGCGTCGTCGCCGCTTTCGTCGTTTCCCTGTCTATCCTGTCTATAAGGAGCATGTCCCCCATGGCTCAACCAGTGCCGTTCATCGAAGACGAGGCACAGTTAGATGCGTCGCCCGTCCCTCTGGCAGAGAGCGCGCGCCTCGAACCCATCGCCGCGAGCGAGCGCATCCAACTGTTGGACGTGCTGCGCGGCTTCGCACTCTTCGGCGTGCTCTTAGCCAACATGGCCTGGCTGAGCGGCGGCGATGTGGTGCTGACCGATGCGCGCGCCGCCAGTCTGCCGACCGCCGCCATAGATCATTACGCGAAGTATTTCATCAACTTCTTCGTGGACGGCAAGGCCAACACGATCTTTGCCTTCCTCTTCGGCCTCGGCTTCGCCGTCCAACTCATACGCGCGGAGGAACGCGGCATCTCGATCCTGCCCACATACTTGCGCCGCCTGGGTGTGTTGCTCGTGTTCGGACTCTTACACATGCTGCTCCTGTGGTACGGCGACATCCTGCACCTTTACGCGCTGATGGGCTTCGTGCTCATACTCTTCCGCAAACGTTCGGGGAAGACTTTGCTTGCGACGGGCATCGTGCTCGCCGTCGCGCCCTTGTCCATACTGTTCTCGCTCCCGTGGCTCTTCACGCAGTTGTTGGGCG
>DASVPS010000215.1:0-2097 GCA_036389555.1 Pyrinomonadaceae bacterium | reverse complement strand
GATAAATCTTTCCCCCGAAGGGCTTATCCGGTATTAGCTCCAGTTTCCCGGAGTTGTTCCGAACCAAAGGGCACGTTCCCACGTGTTACTCACCCGTCTGCCGCTGACACCCGAAGGTGCCCGCTCGACTTGCATGTGTTAAGCCTGCCGCCAGCGTTCGCTCTGAGCCAGGATCAAACTCTCAAGTTGGAGATTGATCTCGGCTAGTCACTACGTCATTGACGGAGGTCACATTGAGACTTGCGTTTCCACAAGCCTATGTGAGCTCCAAAACGTAGTACCGCCGAAGTCTTTCGACCGCAAAACCCTCTTGCGAGGGCTTTGGCAGTCCGCAAGGACTCCGCCGCCTACGTTTCTCTTTCTTTCTTCACTTGTCAAAGAGCAGCATCAGACGATGCAAGCTTCCAAAGAACAACAGGCCAGTCCCGATTGCTCGGGCCATTCGGCCAGGATGTCGCTGGAAGCGGCCGGCACCATCCGCAGGAAGCGGCGGCGCCGTCGATGAACCTCATATAGACCCATCCGATTCCGATGTCAACAACGTTTGGCGAAGAACTTCGCGGCCCGATGTTGCCTGCGGCCCGAAGGCCGCCGGAAACCGAAAGCAACGCAACAGCAATGCGAAGTTGTCGCAAGCTCTACGTCGTTTCGGGGGAAGATGTCGGCGCGTCCGGATACCGGAGGCGCGCCGCCGTCGACCTCAGATAAGGTCGCCGGCTTCCCTGTTCAACCCCGTCGAACGAATTTCTTCGTCCGTCGGCGTCGATCTCACATTTCAAAGAGCTCGCATCCTATGAAAGACGGAGTTGCGATCCCGACCGAGGTCGGGCAAGCAGCCCGGCAGTTCTGAGGAAGCGTTTGGCGCCGTCACGCGTCAGCGGCGGCGTCGATGGGCGGTTTATATGTCGAAGCGGATTTTGGAGTCAACAGGCCCGATTCACTTTTTTAAGCCTGCGAAACCGCTCCGATCCCGCGCCCGCCTGCCACGCCCGACAGGGCGCTTACAGGCAGGATGGAGAGCGAGAGGTGGTATCGTCGGGAGCCGGCGCAAGGGCGCGCCAAGCTCATCGCCTCACTCCCGACACACTGCCCCTGGAAGCGGAGGCGATCCCGCGGGGGACGCCGTCGCGCGCGTGATTGATTAGCCCCCGGTGTGCGGGCATGGTCCACCCTCGATGCTTCGCGGCGCGCGACCACCGTGCTTCGCGGGCGAGATCGCCAGATCGCATGAGACAGCCCGACCGCAACGAGCCCCCTCCCCGCCAGCCCTCCCGCCGTGGCGAGTGGGCGACGAGCGCCGTGGACCTCGGGCACGAACCGCCGCTCGATGCCGAAGGAGGCGGCCCCGCCGACATTGATCGTCTGAGCGTGAACCTGCGCTGGCTCGGCGCAAGCGTGCTCATCGGCGTCACGGGCGCCCTGCTGATAGGCGCCGCAATCTACGTCTCGGTCGAGGGCGACACCAACTTCGCCGAGGTGCCGGAGCGCGCCGCGCCTTCGGCGCCGAAGACCGGTGCCGAGGAGCGCGCCACCAACACGGCGCGCAAGGGCGACAAGCTCGTACGCGCCGACACCATCGCATCCGCCAAGCAGAGCTTCCGGGCTCCGGTGACCATCCGCGCGGGCGACCGCGAGGTCATCAAGGTGCGCCCGTTCGTGCGTATTGCCACGGGCCTGTCGCTGACGACGGGGGTCTACGCCACCGACATTCCCGCCTTCAACCCGCTGCGCCTGTTCGCGGCCGAGAACGGCGAGCGCCTTCCGGAAGCGGCCCCGGCCGACGTCGCCGACGCGGACGTCTCCGTCGTCAAGAAGGACCTGACCGCGATGACCATCGACGGCGCCGCGCCGGCGCTGTCGGATCAGGACGTTCTCGCCCAGGTGGCGGAGGAGCGCCGGATGTCGGCCCAGGCGGGACGCCGCCCCGTGACGGCGATTCCGGCTCAGCTCCTGCTCTCGCGAACCCTGCGCCAGCCGCCGTCCATGCCGGACGCGCTTGGCGGCACGCCTGGTCCCGAAACCGCCTTCAGCTCGATCGAAGTGCGGGTGGTCCCCGAGAACGTGACGACATGGTCGAAGACCGACATGCGGGGCGCC
>DASVPS010000214.1:0-9255 GCA_036389555.1 Pyrinomonadaceae bacterium | reverse complement strand
CTATCCGGCGATGGAGGATTACCAGCTCGACATCATGATCGGGCAGGGCACGGCCGCACGCTCCATCAAACTGGACTTGCCGAAGTTCACGCTCGTCGGTGCGACGACGCGCGCCGGTCTCATCACCGCACCTTTGCGCGGTCGCTTCGGCATCGTCTTTCACCTGGATTTTTATTCGCAGAAAGACCTAGAGATCATCGTCCACCGCTCGGCGGAAATTCTGAACGTGGAGATCGAGGCGACGGGCGCGCGCGAGATCGCGCGGCGTGCGCGCGGCACACCGCGCATCGCCAACCGTCTGCTCCGCCGCGTGCGCGACTATGCGCAGGTCTTGGGCGACGGGCGCATCACGCAAGCGTTGGCGAAGCGCGCGCTCGACGAGATGGAAGTTGATAAGTTCGGGCTGGACGAAGTTGACCGCAAGATTCTGACGGCGATCATCGAGAAGTTCGACGGCGGGCCGGTCGGCATCGGCACGATTGCCGCTTCGATCAGCGAGGAGCGCGAGTCGATCGAAGAGATCATCGAGCCATACCTGATCCAGATCGGCTTCCTCAATCGCACGCCGCGCGGGCGGGTCGCGACGCGCGCGGCCTACAAACATCTGGGGCTTGCGCCGCCGAAAGCTGAGCAGGATTTGTTGGCGAGTTGAGTTAGACCAAAACAGCAAACGACGAACATAAGGGGGAAAGAGAAAGTGACTGACAAGCAGACGCAAGAGCAGGCGCACGAAAGCAACACCATCAAGAACCCGGAAGACTGGACGACGGGCGATGAGCCGATGACCGGCGCACAGCGTTCGTACCTGAAGACGCTTTCGGAAGAGGCCAAAGTGGAGTTTGAAGAGAATTTGACGAAGGCCGAGGCGTCGAAGCGCATCGACGAGTTGCAGCAGCAGACCGGGCGCGGCGTGGAGCAGCAGAAGTCGCAGTCGGCCTAATAGTCAGGCCGCACGTCTTAGTTGAAAGTTTCTTGAGTTTCGGTCGGGCAGTTTTGTCCGGCCGGAGGTAACGCCGGAGAGTATATCGGTTGGGGAGCGGATCGGGAGCCACTCTTCGACAGGATCGCTCTCCGGCGTTTTTATTTGAACCGCGCGGCGCGAGAGCGTCACCCGATCTCTTGGCGCATCTCGCGCACGGCGCGCTCAAGGCCGACGAGGACGGCGCGCGAGATGATGTTGTGGCCGATGTTGAACTCTGTGATCTCCTGTATGTGTGCGACCGCGCCGACGTTGCGATAGGTGAGGCCGTGGCCGGCGGCGACGCGCAGGCCGTATTGCGCGGCGAGCGTGGCGGCTTCGTGCAGGCGTTGCAGTTCGTGTGCGGCGCGCGCCGCGCCTTCGCCGTGGAAACCGCGCGCGCCGAGCGTGGCTTCCGCATAGAGCGCGGTGCAGAGTTCGACCTGCTGCGCGCCCGCCTCGTGCGCGGCCGTGATCTGTTCGGCGTCCGGGTCGAGGAAGATGCTGGCGAAGAGTCCGCCTTCGCGTAAGTGATCAATCGCACCGCGCACGGCTTCGAGTTGTGAACGCACGTCGAGACCGCCCTCGGTCGTGATCTCGTTCGCGGTTTCGGGAACGAGCGTTACGGCGTCGGGGCGCGCGTCGAGGGCGATTTGGATCATCTCGTCGGAGGCGTTCATCTCAAGGTTGAGGTAAGTCGTGACGCTCTGGCGAAGCGTGTGGAGGTCTGCATCCTGTATGTGGCGACGGTCTGCGCGCAGGTGGATGGTGATGCCGTCTGCCCCGGCCTGTTCGCAGAGCATGGCCGCCGCGACGAGGCTCGGCTCCGGCGCGCGCCGCGCCTGCCTGATCGTCGCCACGTGATCGATGTTGACGTTAAGTCGCGCTGTCATTGACGCCTCCAGTAAAAGGTTTGCCCTCTCTCTAACCTGTCAAATACGGCGCGACGCGCTGGCGAGTTCGGGCGAAACGTCGCTCTCGGGTGCGCCCCCGGCGTTGAAGATGGGGGCGCGCGCCTGCGGGGTGTCTGCGAGGGCGCGCGTGGTTTCGATGGCGCGGTCATAGCTGCCGCGTCGCGCCTCTCGCCGCAGCTTGCGCAGTTCGAGAAAGCCGTCGAGGCCGTTCATAAAACTCACCTTGCTGCCCGCGACATCGTTCCAGCGCACGGCGCGTTCGTTGAGGCGCAAGCCCGCCAGGTGCGCGACGTAGAGCAGTTCCACGTCGAAGCCGAAGCGGTCAATCTTTCCGGCCTCGATGACGGGGCGGCACACGTCCATGCGAAAGGCTTTGAAGCCACACTGCGTGTCCCAGAACGGCAGACCTGTGGCGAGACGCATGACGAGGTTGAAGACGCGCCCGCTCTGTTCGCGCCGCCACGGCTGGTGTACGCCGATGAGACTGCGATCCAGCGCGCGCGAGCCGAAGACCAGATCGTATTCGCCCGCACGAATCGGCGCGATGAGTTTCGGAGTCTCCGTCAAAGGCGTCGAGAGGTCTGCGTCGGAGAAGAGCGCGATGGGCGCGCGCGCGGCGAGCAGCCCGGCGCGCACGGCGTGACCTTTGCCGCGGTTGACCGGGACGCGGATGACGTGGCTGCTGATGCGACCGGAAAAATTCTCGAAACTCGCCGCGGCGACCTGCGCCGTCTCGTCCGTCGAGCCGTCATCGACGACGATGATTTCGCTCTCCGACGTTTGCGCGTTCAGATACTCGAAGGCCGTCTGCAAAGTTTTCCCCAGACGCGACGCCTCGTTGTAGGCCGGGATGACGAGTGAAAGATTCAACGACATGAAAACTCCCTGAGTGACAAACTGGCGGAGACGTGCGGCGAGCCGGGACGGGTTTTCGCCCGCCGTACGCCGCCTGACGACGCCGCTTCTTTTATAGCACAGGGTCTTTGGCACGCGCCCGGTTTCGGCGGCGCGCGCGGCGGTGTGTTAAAATTCCGGGCAGGTTAACGGGTTTGATTAACAGAGAAAACTTTCGGGCGTAAGTTATGAAGCAGAGGTTAGGTCTCATCGTCGCCGCACTCGTCGTCGCCGTCGCCGCCATCGCGGGCGGCCTCGTGGCGCAGCGCGCCGAGCGCCGCATCGTGACGGGCACGAGCGCCGACGCCGACGCCATCATCGAGCACGACTACAAGGAAGTGCTCTCGCTTATCGCAAACGAGTACGCAGACGAGATCGACTACGAGAAGGCCAACCAGGCCGCCATTCAGGGCATGCTCTCGACGCTCGACCCGCATTCGACCTTTTTCACGCGCACTGACTACGACAAACTCAAACAGGATCACGATTCCGAATTCTTCGGCATCGGCGTGACCATCCTGCGCCATCGCGACGGCGTCTACGTGCAGTCGCCCGTGCCGAACACGCCGGCCGCGCGCGCCGGGCTGCGCTACGGCGACCGCATCGTCGAAGTTGACGGCAAGGACGCGCGCGGCTGGACGAGCGAACAGGTCTCGAAGGCCGTGCGCGGCGAGCGCGGCGAGCCGGTCAACATCAAAGTCGAACGCGCGGGCGCGAACGCGCCTTTCTACTTCACCATCGTCCGCGACGCGGTGTCGCAGCCCTCGATCCGCACGGCCTACATGATCCGTCCCGGCACGGGCTACGTCGCGCTGACCGGCGGCTTCACCAGCACGACGAGCGACGAACTGGAACAGGCCATCCGCCGGCTCAAGGAAGAAGGCTTGCGCCAACTCGTCCTAGACCTGCGCAACAACCCCGGCGGGCTGCTCAAAGAATCGATCAACGTGGCGAGCCAATTTCTGCCGCGCGGGCAAACCATCGTGAGCGTGCGCGGGCGCGGCGAGTACGGCACGCCGCAGACGTTCGAGAACACGGCCTACGACCCCGTGGACTTTCCGCTCGTCGTCCTGGTCAACCGCAACTCCGCCTCGGCTTCGGAGATCGTAGCGGGCGCGATTCAGGATTACGGGCGCGGCTACCTCGTCGGCGAGACCACCTTCGGCAAGGGGCTGGTGCAGCGCGTCTTCTCGCTCGATTACGGCACGGGTCTGACGCTCACCACGCAAAAATATTACACGCCCTACGGCCGCTCGATTCAACGCGACTATTCCAGCGGCTCGCTCTACGATTACTACGTTCGCCACGACACGGACGACGAACCGCGACCGAGCACGCCGCTCACGCCGACGATGTCCGCAACGCCGAACGCTCACGCCGCAACTCTTGAGCCGACACCGATGCCCACGCCGCACCCGCCGACCGGCCCCGCCGTGCGGACGGCCGCCGGTCGCGTCTTCTACGGCGGCGGCGGCATCACGCCCGACATTGAGGTGAAACCGCTCGACGTGGGCACTCCGGCGCGCGGCCGCATCTTCGAGGCCGCCTTTCAATTCACGCGCGAACTCGTCGCCGGTCAAATTCCCGGTCTCGAAAGTTACCGCGTGGACAAAACCCTCTACGGGCAATTCCCGCGCCCGACCGACTACCCTGTGGGCGAGCGCGTCATCGAAGCCTTCCGCGCACACGTCCGCCGCGACCCCGAATCCAATTTGACGAACGCGCAGATTGACGCAGACCTCGACTACGTGCGCCTACGCATACGCGAAGAGATCGTGACGGCCGCCTACGGCAACGAAGCCTCCATCCGCGCCCTGCTCGACGGCGACCCGCAACTCCTGCGCGCCCTCGAAGTCTTCCCCGACGCCAAACGCCTCGCCGAGATGGTGCGCAACGGCGTATCGCAAAGCTAAGGCCGAGCGATCAGCCACGCCGCCGAGCAACGCGCTACCGTTCGCTACGGTCGGGTGACGGGTTATGTTCTCGGAATGGTAACTAAGAGCAGGAGCGTGAAGCCGAGCGCCACCGCGCCGACTATCGCTGCGCCTTTGGCGACGTTCAACCCGACTTTGGCGGCCGTCGAACGGTTGCTGCCTTTGACGTGTCTTACCTGTGCATAAGTCACGGTCGTCGCCGCGCCGGTCTTAACGTCCACGATGGTAAAGTCATTCTCGCCCGCTTCGCGTAGATAGCCCTTCAGCTTCCTCCCGTCCCACAGCTTCAACTCCAGGCGCGCGGCATCGCCGACGCCGAGCTTACGCACATTCTCTTTCACTCGCCCGACGTTGCGAGTCTGATCGACCACCTGCGCGCCGGCTCGAACCGTCCCCACCCCGAACACGTTAATCAACAGAGCGACAATCGTTAATGATAGAACTTTCTTGAACATTGCTTTCTTCCCTTCGGAGATTGAAATCCCCGAACCGAGACAAAGCAATCCCCGCGCCGCAACCCGCCTGCCGCCAATTGCCGCATAAAACGTGTGGAAGAGTTTATTTTCGCTTTAAGTTGTTATGACACCTGAAACATATTTCCGGCGGTCGCGCGGACGCACCGGTCAATGTTCCGGGTAACGGGTAGAGATGGCGGCAGATTAAACGGCTAAAGGGGGTTAAGATATTATGACTTTTCAGGAGATATAATCTAAGTCAGCCCCCTCATCTCACGGAAGGAGACGAAGACACAAATGCCACCACTCGATCAATTAACCCTTGAGTTGATCAGGGCAGTTCTCACCGGCCTTGCCGTGACTATCGGCGCGTTCTTAACGACGCGGTATTGGAGCGCTTGGCAGAAACGCCGGGAGCTACAACTCACGGCGGCCGACTCATTTTATCGACTCTACGGAGAGTTCTTCGCAATTTGGAAGCTTTGGAATTTTCTCCAAGATAAAGGGAACATTGATAAGTCTAAAGAGGCCACCCAGTGGGAGTTGTTTAAGCGTGCGACTATGGCCGAAGGCGGGATGGAAGCTCTGTTCGTCAAGCTGGCGTCGGAGCGGAATCTGAGTAGAAAAGAGATCGAAATGCTAAGCAGATTTCGACAGGGGTATCAGACGCTTCGTGAAACGATTTGGGATAATGAGCCGATCCCTTGGTCGGGTTCAGACCACCCCGAATATCTCAGCTTTAAGCATCTCGCCTGTAACATATCGCTGCTGCTTTCTTCAAAGTTGAAGTTCCGGCTGCCCGCCGCGTCAGATGCCAGCGCCGCCTTCCATCAGATAACGTCAAATGAGTGGGAAGATAAATGGGTCATTCGCCGATTCACAGACGGGTGGATAAAAGATGGTCATTACTGGCGGCGAAGGGCGTAAAGATACGACCGGAATTTTAATCAACCGCCCGCGCGATGACGCATTTCAGGTAGAGCGTTTCGGGGACGCCGACGAGCACCGGATGGTCGCTCGACTGGATGCGTTTCTCGACGATCTGCAAGCGGCGGCGCGCGTCCGCGGCGGCCTCTGCGATGACTTCGTGAAATTGCGGCTCGGTCATGTGGTAGGAGCAGGTGCAGGTGATGAGCACACCATTGGGGTTGAGGAGTTTGAGCGCGCGCAGGTTGATCTCTTTGTAGCCGCGCGCGGCGGCGCGTACGCTGGCGCGGTTTTTGGCGAAGGCCGGTGGGTCGAGCACGATGGTGTCGAAGCGTTCGCCCGCGTCCTGCATCTCGCGCAGGGCGTCGAAGACGTTGGCCTCGCGAAACTCTACGTTCGAGAGGTTGTTCAATTCGGCGTTGCGGCGCGAGGCGGCGACCGCCTCCGCAGAGATGTCCAGACCGAGGACGCTCTCGCATGTGTGCGCCATGTGGAGCGCGAACGCGCCGTTGAAGGTGAAGCAATCGAGGGCGCGCCCGCGTGCGAGGCGGCGGGCGGCGAGATGGTTTTCGCGCTGGTCTAGAAACGCGCCGGTCTTCTGCCCGCCGAGCGGCGCGATGCGAAAGCGCGTGCCGTGCTGCACGACCTCCATCTCCGCGGGCGCATCGCCGTAGAGCACGCCCGCTCGGAGCGGCAAGCCTTCGAGCGCGCGCACGCGCACGTCGTTGCGTTCGATGACGGCGCGGGGCGCGAGCAGTTCGCAGAGCAGTTCGACAAGCATGTCCTTAACGGCATCCGTGCCCTGCGAGAGCGTCTGGAGCACGATCACTTCGCCGTAGCGATCAATGATGAGCGAGGGCAGCATGTCGCCTTCGGCATAGACGAGGCGAAAGGCGTCGGCCTCGCGTTCGAGTCCGGCGCGGCGCGCGAAGGCTTGCCGCAGGCGTTCGCGCCACCAGTCGCGGTCAATCGCCTCCTCGCGCCACGTCAAGAGGCGCAAGGCAATCTGCGAGCGGTCGCTGTAGAGCGCGGAGCCAACGGAGCGGCCGCGCTCGTCGCGCACGTGTACGGGTGCGCCCGCCGTCGCTACGGCGGCGGCGTCGCCGTTATCGAGCAAGTCGCTGCGATAAATCCAGAGATGGCCGGCGCGGGCGCGCTCCGCGCCTTTGCGCGAGATGGTGACGGTAGTTGTTTTCATGGCTGCTAAATTGATAAAGACTTTGCCCCGTCCCGCCCCCGTTTGTAAAGCACGCCCGCGCCACATCGCGGTGACAAAATCAGAAGGCGCGTGTGCTTGAACGACGAGGCTTTTGCATGTAGTCTAATGTGCAGCTTTAACAGCACAGCAACAATTTAGTTTTCCGGCAAACTCTAAAAGGAGGGTTATTTCAAGATGCCTGAAGTGGGAGATGCAGCCCCGGACTTCGAGCTTGGTTCGAGCCTTGAAAAGGGCAAGAAAGTTAAGCTCTCGGATTTCCGCGGCAAGAACAATGTCGTGATCGCGTTTTACCCGCTCGCGTGGACGCCGGTCTGAACGGCTCAGATGCCGGCCTATGAAGCAGACCTCGAACGCTTCAAAGGCTATGATGCTCAGGTTCTGGGCATTTCAGTTGACAGCGTCCCGTGCAACACCGCCTGGGCGAAATCGCTCGGCGGACTGTCCTACGATTTATTGAGCGACTTCGAGCCGAAGGGCGAAGTGGCGCGCGCCTACGGCGCATACCGCGCGGCGGACGGAATCTCCGAACGTGCCATTTTCATCGTGGATAAAGAAGGCAAGATCGCCTACAAAGATATTCACGACATCGCGGATCAGCCGGACAACGAAGAGTTGTTCGATAAGCTGCGCAATCTGTAAAAGGCAGAGGTCAGAGGCTAGAGGTCAGAGGTTAGTAAAAGACCAAAAACTGATTTCTACTAACCTCTGACCTCTAGCCTCTGACCTCTTAAAAATCATGACTACGCTGGCAAGAAAATGCGTGCCCTTCACGCCCTTCGAGCGCGAACTGGCGAAGAGTAACATCGCCATCGTGACGGCGGCGGGCGTCCACCTGCGCGAACAGGAGCCTTTCAACATCGCCGACGAGATGGGCGACCTCGGCTTCCGCATCATCCCGCCCGACACGGACACTGCGAAGTTGATGGTGACGCACCATCATTACGACCATACGGACGCCGACTCGGACATCAACGTCGTCTTCCCGCTCGACGTGCTGCGCGAACTCGAAGCCGACAAAGTGATCGGCGGACTCGCACGCAAGCACGTCGGTTACATGGGCTACACCATGCAACTCAAGGCGATGTACGAAGGGACTGCGCCGGAGATCGCCAACGAGATCGACCGCGGCAGCCGCGCCGACGCGGTCGTGCTCACGGGCGGTTGACCGAACGTCTGTCACCGCACGGTCGTGGCGGTTCAACGCGAAATCGAAATGCGCGGCATCCCGACGGTTCTGATCACGGTCAGCCCGGAAGTCTCGGCGCAGATGCGCCCGCCGCGCGCTCTCTATCCGAAGGGCTTCCGCATCGGCAACAGTCTCGGCCGGCCGGGCATGCGCGCGCTCCAGCGGCAGGTGCTCACCGACGCGCTCTCCCTGCTCTCCGAAGACACGCCCCCCGGTCAGATCGTCACACGCGAATACGCCGATTACGGCGAGCAGTACGATCCGCCGAGGGTCAAAGGCTAAAAAGTGATGAGTGATGGGTGATGAGTGATGAGTAAAAAGCCTTCCGCTTTTGCTTCTCACTCATCACTCATCACCCATCACTCATCACTTCTTTATGGCGATACGAACAATTGGGTTGGTCACGGGCGGCGGCGACGCGCCGGGGTTGAACGCGGTGATTCGCGCGGTGGTGAAGACCGCCGTGACGGAATACTCTCTGCGCGTCATCGGGATCGAGGACAGTTTCGAGGGCTTGCTCGACCAGACGCGCGTGCGCGAGTTGAAGCCCGCAGACGTGCGCGGCCTGCTGCCGCGCGGCGGCACGATCCTCGGCACGCGCAACCGCGGTCGCTTCGTCGAACGCGGCGGCGCGGAAGGCGACGTTAAGCCCGAACAGATTTATCGTCAGGCGACCGACAACCTGAGAAAGCTCGGCATCGACGCCCTCGTCGTGCTCGGCGGCGAGGGCACGCTGGGGATCGCGGCGGAGTTCGACAAGTTGGGCGT
>DASVPS010000213.1:0-10735 GCA_036389555.1 Pyrinomonadaceae bacterium | reverse complement strand
TTCGACCGCGATCAGCGAATATTTCTCGAAAACAGGTTACAACGTGAGGAGCGCGGCGGATGGCGTGGCGGGCGTCGAGTCGGCCTTGCAGGATCATCCAGACGCGATCATCCTCGATCTGATGTTGCCGAAAATGGACGGCCTTGCCGTCTGCCGTGAACTCAGGGAGAAGGCTCCTTACATCCCGATCCTGATGTTGACGGCGAAGGACGATGTGGTGGACAAAGTGCTCGGTCTTGAGATGGGCGCGGACGATTACATCACCAAGCCCTTCAATCTGCGCGAACTCGATGCGCGCATCAAGAGCGTCCTCAGGCGCGTGCAGGCCGCCTCACGCACCCAGAGCGGCGGCGATGATGCGCCCATACTGCGCGGCAAACTCCGCATCGATCCGTCGAAGCGCGAGGTGACGGTCGGCGACAGACCCGTCGAACTGACCCCGAAAGAGTTTGAACTGCTGCGACTCTTCGCCTCGAATCCCGGTCGCGTGTTTCCGCGGAAGTACCTTCTGGAGAAAATCTGGGACTACTCCTACGAGGGCTACGACCGCACCATTGACTCGCACATCAACCGCCTGCGAGCCAAGATCGAAGACAACCCCGAAAACCCGCAGATGGTTCTCACCGTGTGGGGCATCGGGTATAAGTTCAGCGACGAGCAGCGGTAAATCCGCACGCGCCCGTCGCCTCCCGTCAGGTTCATTCCCAAAGTGCTGCCGAGGCCAAACTACAGCAAGGCCGATCAGCGCTACATCAACTAAAATTCTTTAGCACGCAATCGGGCCGACGCGCTTGACGTTGGTTCCTTACGCCCCTCCCACCCTTCAGGGCATCCCGCTCGATTGTCACAGAACTCACGCAGGCAAGACGCCAGAGCGGTCTTGCCGACTTCCCGGACAAGGTTGAAAGCCATGCATAATTCCAGCAACAAAATTTCCCGTCGCGCCCGCGTCGCAGTGGCCGGCGTGTCGCTCGGTCTCGTCGTCGCCGTCTGCCCGCTCGTCGTTCCGCAGGCGCAACGCGCGAAAGAATCCGGCGTCAACGTGACGGGCGTCTCGTCGCGCACCAATGGTTCGGATACGGTTGTTTCCATCGCCGCCGACGGGGCGCTCACGCGCGCGCAGACGTGGCAGGACGGGGAGGGCTTTCACGTCGTCGTCTACAAGGGACAGGGAAATTTGCGTGGCTTGCCGCGCGGCGTGAAGGTGCGGCGCGTGGGCGAATCGCTCGAACTCGTTGTGCCGGTCAAGCCCGGCGGGAGCGTCTACGTCCAGCCGCGTTTCAACAACCTCGACCTCGTCGTGCGCGGCGGCCTGCATGCAGGTGCGACGACGGACGAGGGGCGTGAGAATCACCCGGCGCAGACTTCGCGCGCCGCCGAGCGTCAACTGCGGGAAGGGGCGGCGCAGGCAGCATCGAAGGCGCGCACGCAATCAGGCACACAGGCATCGGCCGTCAACCAGCAGAAAGAATCAATCATGGCCGTGCCGGGCGAGAAGGCAAAAGCAAATCAGACGCTCGCACTCTCGCCGCCCGCCGCCTTGAAATTCTCGACGCCGAACATGGCGCAAACGGCGGCGGCCAATCAAGCGAACAACAACGTCGGCGCTCAGGCGAACAACGGCGTCGGCGCTGCTTCTATGGTCGGCGGCGCGCCGGGCAATGAGTTGGCGTCCAATGGGTCGCAAGCCGGCGCACAGGCGGCGACGGGCGCACAGTCGGCGACACAGCCCGCCTCGATGCAGGTGCAACTTCCGCAGAGGGACGAGGGCGGCTCGATGAAGCAAACTTTCATCGTGCTGTCGGTCTGTTTCTCGACCGGCTTCGCGGCGTTCATGTTCATCTTCCTGCGCTCGCGCCGCAAGACGGTGGCGGGCGGTGCGGAAGAAGTCGGGAAGCGCGACGAGAACAAAGAGACGACGCAGGCGTTGGTTCAGTCCGAGGGAGATGCCCACGCCGTCGACAAACGCAAGGGCGAGCGACGCGCGTCTTTGCGTCGCGCAGACGACAAGCAGGCGCTCGTCGTCGCCTCGGCCGCCTCCGCGCAGGCGCAGGGGCTTGAGAAACAGGATCGCAAATTGTCCGCGCCCGTTAGCGTCAACATCCCGGCCGTCATCTTCGGCGCATACCAGATCGAACAGGAAGTGGAAAAACTGATCACGGGTCAGCCGCACAGCATAGAGGTGTTGGCCTCGCGCGCCTCGGATGACCGCCGCGCCATCGAAGCCTCGCTGCTCAAAGCGCTCCACTCGAACTCGCTCGGAGAGGTGGAACGCGAGCGTGCGCGTTACGCGCTCGAAGAATACGGTTTCGTCGCGCGCCATAGCGCGGCCGTGTTGCTCGCGTCCGACGCTTACGAGCGTTCTTCGGCCGCACGCTCGCTCGGCGCGATGCGTTCGCGCGCGTCTCTGCCGTTCCTCCTGGAAGCGTTGTATGACGGCGAGCAGATCGTCTGCACCGAAGCCGTCAAGAGTCTCGGCGCGCTCGGGCTGCCCTCGGCCATCGGCGCGCTGCTCGACATGGCGCGGCGTCACCCGGAATTGCCGCCCGCTTTGCTCGGCCGCGCACTCAGCGCATGCTCGGTTGATTGCCTGAATCTGGAAGCCGGCGCGGACGGCGATTCGTTCGCCTATCACGAGCCGGCGATTGATCCGTTCACGGGCGAGATCAGGGGACTCGAACCCGTGGCGGCGGTCGAACAACTGCCCGAATGGATGGAAGATGAGAGCCTCGCAGACGCGCTCGAACGTCTCGACAGCGCGGACGTGGAAGCGCGCGTCGCGGCGGCGCAGCAACTCGCGCAGTTTCAGGTGCAGCGTTCGGTGGAAGCGCTCACGTCGCTCGCCGCGAACGATCGTGATGCGGCGGTGCGTGCGGCGGCCGTCACGAGTCTCGGCAACATCGGACACGAGTCGGTCTTCCCGTCCGTCCTGATCTCGATGGCTGACGCGGCGCGCGAAGTGCGTGCGGCGGCCGCGCGCGCCCTGTCGCGCCTCAACTTCGACCGCGCCGATGCCTACGTGCGCGTGTTGGAAACGGCCGACGCGGAGACGCTCAGGCATCTGGCGTCGGCGTGCGTCGGCGCGGGGTTGGCCGGACAGGCTCTGGGTCGGCTGGCGAGCGAGGATCGGCGGCAGGCGTATGAAGCCTTCTCGCTGTTGTCTTTGGTGGCGAAGGGCGGGCAGGCCGACTTGATCCTGCGCGTGGTCGAAGAGCAACAGGATTTGAACATGCGTCTGGCCGCCGCACGCCTGCTCGGCCTGATGGGCGACGCCGAACTCGACGCGCGCCTGCGCCGCATCGCGCTCGGCGCGAATGCGCCGGAGAAGTTGCGCACGGCCATTCTCGAAGCCGTCTATCGCGGCGAGGCGCAGCCGGTCGGCGGGGAGGTCGTCGAGGCGAATTGATAATGACAAGAGCGAGTCGCCTATAGCATAATGCCGCGTTACGAAAGCCCTGACTCGCTCGACTCTCTGCCCCTGAGTGCCATAAGCAATGCGTCAAAACAAACAATCGCTCTCGCTCCCCGTCAACCCCCGGCGCTGGCTCTGGCTCGCCTTCGCCGCCTGCCTCTGCTTCGCGGCCGTCAACTTTGAACGCGCGCGCGCACAGCAGCCCGCCGCGACGCCCGCCCAGAAGTCACGCCCCAAGCGGCTCACGCCCCTGCGCACGAGCGACACGGCCGACGGTTCGCGCGTCACGATCACGTCTGACGGCGAACTGAACGATTATTCGGCTTATCGCAGCGGCGACCGTTTCATCGTCGTCGTCCCGCAGGCGGAAGGCGCGGGCACCGGCGGCGCGCGCGGGCGCGGCTTCGAGGGCGCACAGGTCGAGCGGCGCGGCAAAGATTTAGTCTACACGTTCAAACTTCAACCCGGCGCAACCGCGCGCGTCAACCAACGCTTCAATCGTCTCGACGTGCAGTTCAGCGCGCCGAAAGGCGCGAACGCGAATGCGTCCAACGCCGCCGTCAAAGCGACGCCCACGCCCGCCGCGACTCCGACGAGGCGCACGCCCCCCGAAGAGGCCGGGATCACGAAGCCGCCCGTGAACGTCAACGCGCAGCCCACGCCCGACGCCCGACGCACTCCCGACGCGAACGCCAACAGCAACGCCGCGCTTGCCGCCGCGACGCCGTTCGTCATCCCGTCGCCGACCGCCGCGACCACACCGGACGCTACGCTCACGCCGACGCCCGCGCCCACGCCCGCCACGCCCGGCGCAGATCAGATCGCGCAGGCGCAACCTTCAATCGCGCCGCCTACGTCCATCACGACGAGTGCGCCGTCAAACACTACTCCGACCTCCGTCGGCGCGGTCGTCACGCGCAACTGGCCGTGGCTGCTCGCCGCGTTGCTCGCCGTCGGCATCGGTCTCTTCTTCGTCTCGCGTTTCAGGGGCGGCGACCGCGACCAGAGCCGTTCGCTCCCTCCCGCCGTGCCCTCCAGCACGAAACCCGTCACCGTTAAAGAGACGAAGACTCCCGAACTGAAACCTTCCTCCGCCTCGTCACACGCCTCGTCACACGCCACGACTGCCGGAGCGACCACCGGGGCGATTGGCGGAGCGACCGCGACCACCGGCGCGACCGCTGCCGGGGCGACCGCCGCCGGGGCGACCGCTGCCGGCCTCGCAGCTTCCGGCAAGCTGTCGAAGAAAAAGAAGAAGAAGGCAGAGAAGGCGAAACGCCTGGCGGCCGCGAACGAAACTAAGGCGGGCGGCTCTGTCGCCGCCACCACGACGGGCGAGAGCGCAGTCGGCGCAACGACGACGCCGGACGCTGCCGACGCGATGCTGCAAGCCGACGACAGTGCGGCGGTGCGAGATGCGGGCGCGGCAGGCGGCGCGGTAGCCGCGACGGGCGCGTTCATCGCCGGGGCGGGCGTGCTCGGCGCTGCGGCCGGAGTTGAAGAGAGCAAGGCGGACGAGACGAAGGCCGTCGAAGTGTTGGAGACGAAGGCCGTCGAGCCGTCGGTCGCTTTCGATCCCGAACGCATCGAAGCCGAGATCAAAAAGTTACTCGCGGGCGAAAGCTACGACGAGAGCATCATCGACGCGACGGACAAGGGCACGCGCCAACTCGTCTCGGCCGAATTGATGCAGGCCGTCGCCGGGCGCAACGCCGCACGACAGGCGCACGCCCGCACGGCCTTCCTGCAACACGGCTATTTCGAAGAGGCCACACGCGCGCTCCAGTCCGCCGAAGCGCCCGGCGAACGCGCCGCCGCCGCGCGCACGCTCGGCATACTCGGCGACCGCACCGCCACGCTGCACCTCACCGCCGCGCTCGAAGACCCCTCGGCAGACGTGCGCCGCACGTCGGTCGAAGCTTTGGCCGAACTGCGCGACCCTCTGGCCGTCGGCGCGCTCGAAGCCCTGCGCTGGCGCGAAACGTCGCGGCAGGTGCCGCGCACGCTCATCCAGCGCGCCATCGAAGCCAGCAAGGCGGAAGAGGAAGAAACAGCGCGGGTCGAAGCGGAAAGGCTGGCGACGGAAGAGGCCGTCACGAAAGAACTCCAACTTGCCGCCGCTCCGGTCGTTGCGGAAGAGTCTCCGATGGTCGCAGAGTCTCAGGTCGTCGCCGCACAAGAGGCGGACGAGACAGCCGGGGAGTTGACCGTCGAATCGCCAGCCCTGAACGCGACGGGGACGGCCGCGACTGAAGCACCGACCGTGCTCGAAGAAACGGCGACCGCCGAGCCGGTCTCGGCCGAGACGATCACGGCCGACGAAGAGACGAAGGGCATCGAAGTCAGAGAGCCGCAGTCGTTCACTGCGCCGCACGCCGAACCCGCGCACGCGGCCGAAGAGGCGACGGCCGCGGCACAGGCCGACACGTCTGAAGTGATCTCCGCGCCCATCGTTCCAGTCGAAACCGATCTCGCCGCGACGCTCGCGGCTAAAGAAGCCAGTCTCATCGAAGCGCGCCAGCGCGAGATCGGACCGGTAGAGAGTGCGAGCGGGGAAGCGACGGAACTCGTCGAGCCTCTCGCCGCTTCTGCTACGGCGACCGACGACGAGGCTGAATCACAACCCGTCTATCGCTCCGACTTTGCCGCCGGCTCCGGCCAACCCGCCGTGGGCGACGACGATTGGATCGATCTTGACGAACAGGAAGTTACGATACAGGCGATTGAACCGGCCGGTTCGTCGCCCGCCGAATCAATCGGCACGTTCTATGCGGAGGGCGCGGCCGAGCGGCCTTTGACGAGTGCGACCGATTCCCAAGCGCCCGCAGCGCGCTACGACGAGACCGGTTCACTATTCGACTCTTTGGAGATCGAACCCTTTGAAGCGAAGGCCATCGAAGCCGCGCCAATCGTCGCCGCGCCGGTGGCCGAGTCCGCGCGCATCGAAGAGGCAGAGGAGACGCGACTCAATACCTTCGAGAGCCGCCCGACGGCCACGGCGTCGGAGACCGATCTAAAACGCGACACGGGATTGGTGAAAGCCGACAAGGAGGTCAGCCCCGCCGACGGCTCGGACGAGAACAGCTATTCGATCATCCCGAAGGGCATCCAACTGCGACTCGCCAGTGAGGAGTCGAGCGAACGCGCAGAGAGCGTCCTTGCCCTCTCGCGTCTGAACACGGACGAAGCCTTCGACCAAATCTGCGCCGCTTTTGACGACCCTTCCCCGGATGTGCGCAACGCCGCCGCCCGCGCCATCTACAATTTGAGCGACGACCGCGCAGACTCTTTCACACGCGCCCTGCGCGAGTCGCCCGTCGAGCGTCGCCGCCAGATCGGGGCAGCACTCGCCGGTTCGGGTCTCGCAGAGGAAGCCATCGGCAATCTCACGGGCGAGAGCCGCGACAAGACTTACGACGCCTTTTCTTTGCTGTTCCTGATGGCGAAGGCGGGCGAGGTCGCGCCGCTGATTCGCGCCATCGAGAGCCACCCGGACAACGAAGTGCGCCTCGCCGTCGTGAAACTGCTCGCGCTCTCCGGCCAACACGAAATCCTCCCATCCTTCCGTCGCCTCGCCGTGCGCGGCTCGCTCCCGACCGAAGTGCGCTCCGCCGTGATGGAGGCCATCTACCAGATCAGCAGTCAGCCGAACACCCCGACGCCTGCGAACTGAGCGAATTGAAACTGTCCGTGGCGGCGAACATTGATCGGGCGGGAGACGCACTAACCATGCGCCGCCCGCCCGATTGAACTTCCGGCGCGGGAGCGACGGGCGTGCTTCATGCTTTCGCGTCTCAACTGCAAGTGCGCGCCACCGCCGCCGCCGCCGCACACGAAGGAGAAGCCAAACTTATGAGTAACGGATCATCCGAGACCTATCTGACCGGGATCGACGTTTCGCACTATCAGGGCGCAGTCAACTGGCCGGAGGTGAAGGGCGCGGGATGCGCCTTCGCTTTCGCCAAGGCGAGCGAGTCAACCTCTGTCGTCGATCCTGAGTTCGCCGCAAACTGGAGCGGCATGAAAAGCGCGGGACTCGTGCGCGGCGCGTATCATTTCTTTCGCCCGGAGCAGAATGCCGTCGCGCAGGCCAATCATTTCCTGCAAGTCGTCCAACTCGAACCGGGCGATCTCCCGCCGGTCATTGACATCGAATTGAACGACGGCGTAACGGGCGGCGCGCTCATCGCGGGCGTCGGCAACTGGATCGACACGGTCGCCGAGGCCACGGGCATGACTCCGATGATCTACACCGCCGCTTACTTCTGGAACGAATATATGAACGACGGGTTCGGCAAGTTCCCGCTCTGGATCGCGCACTACGGTTCCGCGCCCCAGCCGCTCCCGCACGGGTGGACAAACTGGACGTTCTGGCAGTACTCGCAGAGCCTCTCCATCCCCGGCGTGTCCGGCGCAGCGGATCACAACTACTTCAACGGCGCACAGAGCGATTTGCAGGCTCTCACGAAGCCCACGGCTTAAGAAGGTGTGAGAAAAGTCCCGTCGGCACGTTTGATCATAGCTCGGCTTTAGTGCCGGGCTATGATCAATTGTCCCTACGGGACAGCAGCGAACCATCTACCAGATCAGCAGTCAGCCGAACACCTCGACGCCTGCGAACTGAGCGGGACAGTTGGGCGGTCAGCCTTAGCGATCAAAGAACGGGCGGGAGTCGCACTTCAAGTGCGACTCCCGCCCGTTCAAACTTTTAGCGCGGAAGCGATGCGACGCAACCCGCCTGAGCCTTTGAGAAATTACTGCGCGCGAACCTCAACAGCCGGTATCGCACGTGCGATAGCACGGGTCGACATATCTCCTGAAGCATTCTGTCAATTCTGGCGACCCGTAAGGGTATGCGTTGTGGCAGGCTTCCTCGGCCGCCTCACAACTGCTGCAGCAGGCCGTGGCAGTCGTCGTAGTAATTCCCGAATCGGAAGACCAGAAGACCAAACACCCGCACAGCACACTGAGTACCATAAATTTCCGCAGCAATCTGCTCCACTCGTTTTTGTACATCCTTATTCCTCCTCGTGGTGAGCCGAAAAACTGGTGGCAACCTCTCTGTTTGCGCCGAAGAACTGGCTTGCCTGCCGTCCTCCCGCGGCGGAGTTAAAATCAAACGTCCACGGCCGCTGCGGCCTGACAATCGCTGCAAGGCCATGGACTCTTCCCCCAGCGCCGGCCGCACGTTCGCCGCTGTTCGATGATTAATTGATCCGGGCGATGCGGGCACAACCTGAGTTGAGTTGGCCGGCACAGAGACTTTGGGATGAGCCATCGCAACATAGACGTGTCGGGCGTTGATGTCAATATCTTATTTCGGGCGGGTGCGGTAAAGGCGGCGCGGGTGGTAAAATTGCGACATCCGACATCTGTTTTTCGACACTCTATAATTACTTATGCCTTTTCAGCTTCGCTCAGAATTCAGCCCGCAGGGCGATCAACCGCAGGCCATAGACGCGCTCGTGCGCGGCCTCGACGACGGCCAGAAACATCAAGTGCTGCTCGGCATCACGGGGAGCGGCAAGACCTTCTCCGTCGCCTCCGTCATCCAGCGCACACAGCGCCCGACCCTCGTCATCGCGCACAACAAGACGCTCGCCGCGCAGTTGTATCAGGAGTTCAAAAACTTCTTCCCCGAAAATGCCGTCGAGTATTTCGTCTCCTACTACGACTACTACCAGCCGGAGGCTTACGTGCCTGCCTCCGACATGTACATCGAAAAAGAGGCGACCATCAACGAGGAGATTGATCGCCTCCGCCTCTCGGCCACGCGCGCCCTCTTCGAGCGTCGGGACGTGATCGTCGTCGCCTCCGTCTCCTGCATTTACGGTCTCGGCGACCCGGACGCTTACTACAACATGCTCCTCTTCGTCGAGCCGAACATGAAGATGACGCGCGATGCGCTCGTCCAGAAACTCGTCGAGTTGCAATACGAACGCTCCGACATCGAGTTCGACCGCGGCAGTTTCCGCGTGCGCGGCGACATCGTGGAAATCTTTCCGAGTTATCAGGAGCAGGCCTACCGCATCGAACTCTGGGGCGACGAGATCGATTCCGTCTACACCATCGACCCGCTGCTCGGCGAAGTCCTGCACAAGCACACCACGCGCCTGCCCATCTATCCGAAGACGCACTACGTGATGTCGAAGCCGACCATCAAGCGCGCCATCAAGACCATCCGCGAAGAGTTGGATTGGTGGGAGCCGAAGCTGATTCAGGAAGGCAAACTTGTCGAAGCGCAGCGCCTGCACCAGCGCACGATGTACGACCTCGAAATGATCAAGGAGATGGGCTTCTGCCGCGGCATCGAAAACTACTCGCGCCACCTGACCGGCAAAAATCCCGGCGACCCGCCGCCGACGCTCCTCGATTATTTGGCGCGCGACACGATGGTCGTGATAGACGAATCGCACCAGACCGTCCCGCAGGTGCGCGGCATGTTCAACGGCGACCAGTCGCGCAAGCGCACGCTCGTCGAGTACGGCTTCCGCCTTCCCTCGGCGATGGACAACCGCCCACTCAACTTCGACGAGTTCAACGAGCGCATCGGTCAGGTGATCTACGTCTCGGCCACGCCCGGCCCGTATGAACTGACGAAAACCGGCGGCGAAGTCATCGAACAGATCATCCGCCCGACCGGCCTCACCGACCCGCAGGTTATCGTCCGCCCCGTCAAAGGGCAGATCGATGATTTACTCGAAGAGTGTCGCCTGCGCGCCGAACGCAACGAGCGCGTGCTCGTCACGACGCTCACGAAAAAGATGGCCGAGGATTTGACAGAGTATTTCACCGAGGTCGGCGTCAAAGTCCGCTACCTACACTCGGACATAGAGACTTTGGAGCGCATCAAAATCCTGCGCGACCTGAGGCGCGGCGAGTTCGACGTGCTGGTCGGCATCAACCTCCTGCGCGAAGGTCTGGACTTGCCCGAAGTCTCGCTCGTCGCCATTCTCGACGCCGACAAAGAGGGTTTTCTTCGCTCCGAGTCTTCGCTCATCCAAACCATCGGCCGCGCCGCGCGCCACTCCAGCGGCACGGCCATCCTCTACGCCGACCGCATCACCGATTCGATGCGTCGCGCCATAGACGAAACCTACCGTCGCCGCGCCATTCAGGAAGCCTACAACATGGAGCACGGCATCACGCCGCAGACCATCATCAAGTCAATCGACGCGACGCTCGTCACCGCCTACGAAGCCGACTACTTCAAAGTGCCGCTCGACCTTGAAGCCTTTGAGGAATACACGCGCGAGAACATCGACGCGACCATCGCCCGTCTCGAAGCCGAGATGCGCCACGCCGCCAAGAATATGGAGTTTG
>DASVPS010000212.1:0-7786 GCA_036389555.1 Pyrinomonadaceae bacterium | reverse complement strand
GGCGGCGACTCTTTGATTTACGTCGAGCGCCGGTTATACGGTCTTGTGCCCGACGACGAGCGTGGCCTGGACGGTGAGCGAGAACTCGGCTTCGTTGCGCTCCGCGTCAATGATGCGTTCGACTTCCGAGAGGACGCGCGCCTGTCCGGCCTCGTCTTCGCCGAGCGGTTCGAGCCAGTTCCGCAAGAGGACATCCCTGACGAGCGGCGCGTTGAGAAATTCTTCGCCCGACGCATAGTCGAACTCCTCTATGTTCGTCCACGTCTGAACCAGATCGAGTCCCTCGCGGGCGGCGAGTGTTTCCATGTCTGCGACGGTCGGACGCTCGCCGATCAGTTGTTCCACGACGGGAGAGTGATCGAGCATCTCCGCGTTCATCAGGGCTTCCCAGTAGATCGAGTAGAATTCGCCGAAACTCGAAGCGGTCGGCAGCGTCAAGGCCACGGTCGCGCCCGGCGCGGCGACGCGCACCATCTCCGCCAGCACCTCCGGCAGACGTTCCACCGCGACGAGTGAAGCGTCGCCGACGACCAGGTCAAACTGCTCGTCCTCGAACGCGAGCGCTTCGAGCTGCGCGGCGCGAAACTCCGTCACCTCGTCCAACTTCGTCGCCCTCGCCTTCGCCCGCGCCAGCGCGAGTCGCGCTTCGCTTTCGTCCACGCCGATCAGCGTCACGTCCTGACCCGCGCGCTCTTTGAGCGCCAGCGCGTGGCCGCCCGTGCCCGCCGCGACGTACAGCGCATAGCCCGTTTTCGGCACTTGCACGTGCTCGTCCATCAACCCCGCGAAACGCTCGCCCCAATCGGTCGCGATGTAGAGATCGTGCAGGAATGCCAGCTCTTTGTCCGTCTTGTTCTCACTCATAAAAATTAAATGATGAAGTCAGGAGTCAGAATGCAGGAGTCAGGAGTCAGAATAAAAGCTCTGCTCGCCTGACTTCCTTCTGCTTCCTGTCTTCTGACTTCTGACTCCTGCATTCTGAATTCACTATTCTCATTCATCGTTCCGCGTTCCTCCTTCATCGTTGTCTTTGTAATATTCGTGGCCGCGCAGTTGTTCCGGCAGGCAGGCCATTTCGTCTCTGGCGCGCGGGTCGTCGTGGACGTAACGATAGCCGCTACCGTAGCCGGAGCGTTTCATCAGTGGTGTGACGGCATTGCGCAGGTGCAGGGGGACGGGTTCGCGCGCGGTCTCCTGTGCGTCTTCGGCGGCGGCGAAGTAGGCGCGTTTGACTGAATTTGATTTGGGCGCGCGCGCCAGATAGATCGTCGCCTGCGAGAGCGGATAGAGCGCTTCAGGGAGACCGATGAGCGCGGTGATTTGCGCGGCGGCGGCGGCCTGCACGATGGCCTGCGGGTCGGCCAGCCCCACGTCTTCGGAGGCGAGTATGCAGAGGCGGCGCGCGATGAAGAGCGGATCGGCGCCGCCCTCGATGAGTCGCGCGAGCCAGTAGAGCGCGGCGTTCGCGTCCGAGTTGCGCAAGGATTTGATGAGCGCGGAGGCGAGATTGTAATGCTCCTCGCCTCCCTTGTCGTAGGCGTAGCGGGCGCGCCCCAGTGCCTCGACCGCGATCTCATCCGTAATGTGACGCGCGCCTGTCTCGTCGGGCGCGGTTGATTCGACGGCCGCTTCGAGTCCGGTGAGCGCAACGCGCGCGTCGCCGCCCGCAGAGCGCGCGAAACGCGCGAGCACTTCGTCGGAGACTTGCGGGTGTAAGTTTGCCAAACCGCGCGCTTCGTCCGTCAGGGCGCGGCGGATGAGCGCACTGATGTCGTCCTCGGTCAGAGGTTCGAGCGTGAGCACGCGCGAGCGCGAGAGCAGCGCGCTGATAACTTCAAACGAAGGGTTCTCGGTCGTCGCGCCGATAAGGGTTACCGTGCCGTCTTCGACGGCGGGCAGCAGCGCATCCTGCTGCGCCTTGTTGAAGCGATGAATTTCGTCAACGAAGAGAACGGTGCGGCGGCCGGTGCGTTTGGTCTCGCGCGCCTCAGCGATGGCGGCGCGCAAATCCTTGA
The DNA here is from genome assembly GCA_036389555.1 of Pyrinomonadaceae bacterium. Classification (GTDB taxonomy): domain Bacteria; phylum Acidobacteriota; class Blastocatellia; order Pyrinomonadales; family Pyrinomonadaceae; genus JAIVJZ01. The sequence continues at coordinate 5,771 of DASVPS010000212.1, read as the reverse complement.
CGCCGGAGAAGACGGCCGAGAGCGGGATGAACTCCGCTTCGCTGTGGCGCGCGAGCAGCCGCGCCAGCGTCGTCTTGCCCGTGCCGGGCGCGCCCCACAGAATCAGGGACGGCAGCGTGCCCTCGCCCTCGATCAGACGACGCAGGATGCGCCCCTCGCCGATCAGGTGGCGTTGCCCGACAAATTCTGCGAGCGTGCGCGGCCGCATCCGTTCGGCGAGCGGCGCGTCGGCCGACGCCGCCGCCGCCTCGGCGAGCGCGTCCGGTTCGGGGTCGTCAAACAGAGTGTCGGTTCTGCGTCGCGGCATCCGTGTACCATTCCGTGTTGAACTACGGCCGGAGAAATTAACGGCCGCGCGCGCCGCTTCCGGCGTGAAAATTCTTTCGCTTAACGGGAGATTTGCTATCATAGCTTAACACAATTTCCCGACCCGTTGGGGAGCGCGCCCGCGCCCGAATTCATCCGAAGTCTTGGATGGAACGTTCGCCGCGCGGCGTTCGTATAGCAGGTCGGGCGCAACGGACTTGGCACAATATTTCCGGCGCGCGCAGACGAAGTTTAAGAGACGGAAGTTGAGGTGGAAGAGATGAATGATACTTGGAGAGTTATCGGAATAATCGCACTCGGTTTGGTAGTGTTAGTGATCGGCGTGCCTTTGCTGCTCGCGGCGGCGGGGATCGTCCTCGGCGGTATCGGCATGATCATCGGTCTGGCCGTCGCCGTGATCAAACTCGCCGTCGTCGTCGCCATCGGCTATCTGGCGCTCGTCGCCATACGCGCCCTGATGCGCTAAAGGATCGCGACCTGAAACCGCTGACGCGCCCGCTCTTTCCTCCACCTTCGAGCGGGCGCGTCGCTTATCAACCTAAAATATCTATCTCGGAGAGCTTATGTATTGCCAGACGTGCGCCGCGGAAATTCAACCGGGACTCAACTACTGCAACCGCTGCGGCGGGGTGGTCAATTCGTCTCTTTCGTCTCCGGCGAACAGACAAGAGACAACTTTGGTTGACATCAAAGGCCCTGTGCGCACGCTCGGCGCGACCATCACGCTGACCACGCTGCTCGGCTTCATGATCCTCTTCTTTGCGCTGGGCGGTCTGGCTTCGGCCGAGAGGCCGCTGCCGGCCGACCTGTTGGGCGTTATGAGTGTCGTCGGCATGTTGACGATTCTCATCATAGACGTGATGCTGATTCGCATCCTGTCGCGCCTCGTTCAACTGCCCGTTGCCGCCCCGGCTCTCCCGGCACAACCCAAGCGATCCGAATCGAGAGAACTCCACACGCCGACAGCGCAAACCTACATGCCTGCTTCGACCGACCCGCTGTCCATCGCCAGCGTCACAGACCACACGACTCGCACCTTCCATCCCATCTACACTGAGCCGCGCGCTAAAAGCTAGTTCGCGTTTCAGTCAAAAGCTAATTCGCTCGCACGCGGTCGTTGAAAGTGGAAGCCGACACACGGCTTACTACTTCAACGACCGCGTGCGTGCGCGTCGCCGTCGGCGGTCTCTACGGCGAGACGCAACTCGCGGAACATGCGCGCTAAATCTTTGGGCTGGTAATGCGCGTTCAGACCGCTCGGATTCGGCAGCACCCAGACGGATGTCTCCCCGATGGTTTCCGGCTGGAGGCCGAGCGCGGCCTTCGGTCGGTCGAACGCAGTCCGGTACGCGCCGACGCCGAGCACTGCGAGAAACCGTGGACGATAGCGTCGCACTCTGGCCGTTAATTTTCGGCCGCCTTTGACGTACTCTTCCGGGGACAGTTCGGCGGCGGTGGCGGTGGCGCGCTCGACGACGTTGGTGATCCCATAGCCCTCGGCGAGAAGTTCGTGTTCCTCGAAAGGCGAGAGCAGCCTCTCGGTGAAACCGGAGGCATGTAACGCAGGCCAAAAACGATTGCCGGGGCGGGCGAAGTGGTGGCCGACTGCCGCCGTGTATAGCCCCGGGTTGATGCCGCAAAACAGCACGCGCAGGTTCGGCGCAATGACCGACGGCACAGTCTTCCCGGCGGCCGCCGCAATTTCTTCCTTTGAAGGCTTATGCATATGTGGCCTGTTCATCATTCAACTCTCGCCTCTTCCGATATCGGGTCGTCGCAGTGTCAATTAGCGCCCTGAGAAAACTGCGCCTTGAAACAGGGCGACTGATGCTTGACATACGTCTGCGCAAAAGATAATCTCACGGCCTTCACCGCCGCTGGCGAAAGTTTCACCTGCTCGCCACGACCCACGAAGAAAACGCTGTTAGAGTTCATAATCTTCGCTCTCACGACGCGCAAAGATTATATAGCTGACTAGAGTCGCGACCGTCATTCCTCGGTGGCTCAAACCCGGATCAGTTCACGATAGTCATGCGCGCGTCTGACGGCAGGATGTTGTCCGGCCTTATCCGCCGTCCCCGACTTCACATGCTTCCCCCAGCTATTCAAGGAAAACGTGCAGCCCGGCGACGATAACTTTAACTCACCTTAAGGAGGACTGTACCTTGAAAAAACGTTCCCTATTTATCACCCTCTCCCTGTGTGCCGTGCTCGCCGCCGGCTTGCTCGTTTACAGCACGAAGCGCGGCGCTGCGCAGTCTTCGGTCAACGGCGCGAACCTCTCGGTGCGCGAAGACGTGCTCGGCTCGCAGTGGGTCGTGCGCGACGAAAACATCTCGCCGCAGGCTTGCAGCGCCATCGAAGGCGGCGTCACGCCCGGCACGCGCCGGCTCGTGCGCTTCACCGTCATGACCCCCAATACGGGCAACCAGGATATCTTCGTCGGCGATCCGAACGATCACGTCGCGGCGAACGACGGCCTCTTCGAGTTCGCAGAGTGTCACCACCACTACCATTTCCGACACTACGCGCTTTACCAGTTGGTTGACCCGAAGTCGGGCAAGGTCTGGCGCGCGGCCAAGCGCGGCTTTTGCATGCTTGACACCGACCCGAATCCGGCCTCGCTCGGCGGCGTCCCGCCCGGCCCCGGCAAGTATCACAACTGCGGCGCGGTCGGCATCCGCGGCAACCAGGGCATCACCGCCGGATGGGCTGACACCTATCGCTTCACGCTCGCGGGGCAGTTCTTCGTCCTCGACGGCGGCGACGGTCAAGACCCCGTGCCTCCGGGCGATTACGTCATCCGCGTGACCGTCAACCCGCCGTTCGTCGCCCAGAAGGGCGAGCCGTGCCCCCACAAAGACACGAACGGCTTCTGCCACCAGTTGCCCGAAACCAACTACGACGACAACATCGGGCAGACTTCGATTAGAATTCCGAGCCACCCCGGCCGTCAGGGCGTGGGGCCGCTTGCCGGCAACACCGAGCAAAGCGTGGATTGTGACCATGGCTGCAATCGTTAATCGGCATCAGTAGCCAGAGCCACGTTTGAAGTGAGGATGTGCTCCGCGCCACAGGTGCGGGGCGCATCCTTTTATGTGCGGGAATACAAAGGGGCAACACTAACGCGCCGGACGCTGATTTCGCGTGCGGCGCGCTAGTGTTACCACGGTGAGAAGGGGCGCCCACGGGTGCCCCTTCTCACTTCCTCTTCGCGTTTGTCCCGGCTGGTTTAGAGTAAGCCGAGAATCTGGTTGAGGGGGCCGACGAGGTCGCCCGTGATGACACCAGTAGTGTTTATCAGGTTCGCGACGGCGCACAGCAGCGCGCCGAGCAGCCCGCCGGTCGGATCGGCGTCGATGTCGAGCACGATACGGTTGAGGTGAACTTCAAGGCCGAGCAGGTTCAGGTCGAGCGGCCCGAGTTCGAGATGCAGGATGTCGCAGGTCGCCTGTCCGAAAATGACGGGCAGCGCGATAGTCCTCAGCACCGTGCCGATGACATTGCCGACGGCGTTCTGGATGGTGCCGGTGAGCGTGCCGACGGCGACTACCTTGTCGTTGACGAGGCTGAACTCCCTAATCTTGAAAGCGCCGATGAATTTCCCGCCCTTGCTGGTTGTGCCCGTGACCGGGACACTCACGCCGCCGGTTTGCGTGGCGAGCAGCGCGTGGACGCCGTATCCCGCCTGCGGCGGAGCGGTCTTCGTGGCGGCCGAGACGTTGAGCGGCATCATGGAAAACATCAGGACGCCCAAGAGCAGGGCGATGGTTTTGTGTCGGGTATTCATTCTAGACTTCTCCTTCGATCCTTACGGTTGAAAGGCACGGGTCACGCGCTCTCACAAAAGCCCGTCGGGCTGCTGGAAATGCGTTGACGCGCCGTTGTTTATAACTGTGGGGGCTGACCAATCGAACGCTATGAGACGCGCCGTTAGAAGGCACGACTTGTCATGCGTTAAATGGGGCTTGGGGAGTTCGGAGATCGTGCCGATAGGCATAGATATTTATGCTCCGCCCGGCCTAAAAGCAGGAGCTAAATCTTTAGACTCACACAGGGGATGTGGGGACTTTGTGTATGAAGGAGAGTAACCCCGCGAGGCGTCGCCCGCAAGATGGCGATTTCTACAATTCACTGGCCGATCTTCCTGACGGCGGAAATGTAGAGAGGCGCGCGGGGGGTTAAGCATACGAGTCAAACGGAAGAAGGCTCAAACTTTACAGCAGGCAGGAGATGGACGGCAGAGTGTGAGACGAAGGAGAGGGGAACTGCTAGGGTCTCGCGCTTGCGAAATGGTGAAAGGGATACTGCTGCTGCGCGTCACTCACGGACGAACGAGAATGTGTCTGGAGGTGTCGGAATCAGCCCGCCAATCCTTATAGCTGCCCCGCACGCTTGAAGAACCGGCCACAGGAGATGCACACGTTTGCCCCACTGTCGGGCGGCGGGCTTTCAGGAAGTCGGTCGCGAATAAAGCTCTCCCTGTATCGGGCTGGCGTAGAACCGTAGGTTTTTTTGAAATCGCGTACGAAGTGGCTCTCGTCCGTCACACCGACCTGCGCCCTCACCTGCTTCACGCTGAGCCGGGAATTTTCCAGCAGTTCCCGCGCCTGTTGCATCCTGAGCAGGCGCAGATAGCGCGCCGGGGGCAGCCCCGTCTCGTCTTTGAACACTTGATGTAGGCGTGAGGGAGAAAGGTTGACACACTCAGCCAAGCTGCCGGTTGACCAATCCCTGTGAAGTGACTCCTTCATCAGGGCGATAACCCTTAGCACTCTTTCGTCCATGGTTACACTCCGTCGGGTAGAGGTAACTGTTGCACTTCAGTTTTCTCGCAACGGCGAATTGCAAAGCTTGTGCCATGTGCGGGCGGGAACGCTTAAACGCGCACCTCTCAGCGAGTTCGCCCTGTCGGCAGATAAGCCGCCGCGCTGCGCCGTGCATCGAAGCCGTTCACGAACAACATGAAAACTTCAAACGATACGTAGTTTTTCCACGAAGTGTCGGCAAAAATTTCCGTCCACGCAGGGTATTGAGGCCGTCGCGGCCATCTCATCGCTACCGCGCGACGTATCGTGATGTTAAGTTATAAGTGACACACGGACTTGCGATGTTTGTCCGCCGCTCCGACGTGCGGGCGCGGATGTCGCCAAGCGTTGAAGACCCGAAAATAGTGAAGAGGTCTCGCTGCGGCCGGGAAAACTCAAGGCACAGGCCGTGTTTGGAACTTATATTTTACCGAAGGAAATTATTGAGCCAATGGTTAACAGGATAGAGCGTCGATCCCTTATTTCTCCGTGCGGGGGCAGCCTGGTGAATCTGGTCGTAGAGGGAGAGGAACTTGAAGAGTGTGTGGCGCGTGCCAACTCTGTGCCCTCGATCCAGTTGTCGGAGCGGGCTATGTGCGATCTGGAGTTGCTGGCCGTCGGGGCGTTTTCGCCTCT
>DASVPS010000211.1:0-8128 GCA_036389555.1 Pyrinomonadaceae bacterium | reverse complement strand
GCGCCGGGGTCGAGTAGATGCGGGAGGCCGTCGCCGATGTCTGAGAGCAGGTCTGAGTCGCTTCCGGTGTTGCGCCGCAGTGCGAGCCAGAGACGCAGCAGAAGCAGAAAGACGCAGTAGGCGAGGATCACCGCGAGCGGGTAGCGCACGGACATCGACGTGACGCCGAGACGCAGCAGCACGGCCGAGATGACGAATCCGGCCGCACCCGTCAGCGCGAGCAGAAACGAGACGAGCAGGCGCGGGCTGCCTTCGCGCACGAGACTGCGCCGCACGCGCTCAATCGCGCGCTTCCGTTTGTGCTCGGCCGAAACGATCTTCGACTTTCCCTGTCGCTCAGGTTTTCTCATCACGTTGCGGCGCGCGTCTCCAACCACGCGCGCACGTCTCCGCGCATCGCGGGCGTCAGTTCGTGTCCCGCCGCCTCATAGCTTCTGAATTCGACATCGCGCGCGCGTGCGGAGAGGCGCGCCGCATAGTCTGCGACGCGCTCCGGCGGATAGAACTCGTCGCGCGCGCCGGCCAGATGCAGCACGGCGGCCTCCGTGTTCCGGTAATGCTCGCCCGTCTCCCAATCGCCGGGCATCCCGCCGCAGATGCCTACGACGCCGCGCAATTTGTCGGCATGCGTGAAGGCGAAACGATAATTGAGCGCGCAGGTCTGCGAGAAGCCGAGGAGGAAGACGCGCGCGGGGTCTGCGACGCCCTCGCCCGACAACTCGTCGATCATGTCAACGATTGCGTGATGATGAACGGCGACGGAATCTTCGGGGTGGAAATTGGTGAGCCAGCCAAAGCCGTAGCGAAACGCGCCACCCGCCTCCTTCGGCTCTTTCATGTGTTGGTGCATGCCCTGCAAGGCGGCGACGGCGAATCCGTCGGGCGCGATTTCGCGCGCCTCCCGCATCATCCGATTTTTGTTGCTGCCGTAGCCGTGCAGCGCGATGAGCAGCGGCGACGGGGCAGCGGACGCGCGCTCAAGGTCATAATAAAGTTTGACGCGGGCGTCGAGCGTGCGTTCGATGGATGAATGGGTCATTTATTCAAGCGATGGCGGCGAATATTCAAGCGACGGCGGCGAAGCAGTTTATCCTGTGCCGGTTCAATTCAAATACCCGCCCGGCTCGTTCCCGGTAATTTCCGGCGGCGCGTCGAACGCGGTCGATTCCTCTTCCAGACTCCACACTTCGTAGAGTTCGGGCGGCGTTTCGGTGACGAAGCGAGAGGGGCGCTGGACGATGGTCTGGCGATTGTAGTCCGTGATCATCAGGGGATAAGTGATGTAGAGCTGGTCGCGCGCGCGCGTGAGGGCGACATACCAGAGGCGTCGTTCCTCCTCTTCGCCTTCCGCGTCGCGCAGAGAACGGGGCGAGGGGAATTTGCCGTCGGCCGCCCAGATGATGAAGACCGCGCGCCACTCCAAACCCTTCGCCTGATGGACAGAGGTGAGCGCGATCAGTTCGTCCTCGTCCGCGCCCATCACGACCTCTTCGCCCGCGACCGGCTGCGGCGCGCCGTAGCGTTCGGTGGCGAGCAGTGCGAGTTCGCCTAAGAATTCTTCGGTCGAGTTGTAGCGCGTGCTGTAGTGGGCGAGTTGGCGCAGGTCTTCGAGGCGCGTCTCGGCGTTCTCGTAGTTGGCGGCGAGGTGCGCTTCGTAGCCGCGCGCGAGGATGAGTTCAATTTGCCGTGCGGGATTGGTGCGCGTCTCCTGCGCGACGAGCGCGTCGAGCAGCGCGCGAAACTCCGCCCAACTGCTGCCGCGCCGCGCGCCCTGTGCGTCCGCCTCGCCGCGCAAGACCAACGCGAGCGGGTCGGGCGCATAGGCGATCTGTTCCCAGATGCGATTGGCCGTCGCCGCGCCCACGTTCGGGATGAGTCTGAGCACGCGCTTCCAGGCGAGTTCGTCGCGCGGGTTGGCGACGAGGCGCAGGTAAGAGACCACGTCCTTGATGTGCGCCTGCTCGAAGAAGCGCACGCCGCTGCGGATTTGATAGGGGATGCCGCGCCGCGTGAGTTCGAGTTGCAGTTCGAGCGAGTGATAGTGTGAACGATAGAGGACGGCCATCTCTTTGAGTGGCACGCCTTCGTCTCGGAGTTCGAGCAGGCGCGCGGCGACGAAGGCGGCCTGCTGATCGGCGTCGTGACAGGGCACGAGCGCGGGCGCGAGGCCGAGCGAGGGACGCACGGCGCGCAGGGTCTTCGGGAACTGTTTGCGGTTCGAGGCGATAGAGACGTTGGCGACGGCGAGTATTTCGGGCGTCGAGCGATAATTGGTTTCGAGTCGCAGTTGGCGCGCCTGCGGGTAGCGCGTGGGAAACTCGTAGAGGTTCGTCCACTCCGCGCCGCGCCACGCGAAGATGCTCTGCGCGTCGTCGCCGACGACCATCACGTTCTTGTGTTGGACGGCGAGCAGGTCAACGATCTCGGCCTGCAATTTGTTCGTGTCCTGATACTCGTCAACCAGTATGTGCTCGAACTGTTCGGCGTAGAGGCGCGCGATCTCCGACTTCTCCAACAGGAGCCGCTTCCAGTTGAGCAGCAGGTCGTCGTAGTCCATCGAGTTGCGCGCGCGCTTGCGCTCCATGAAGATGGAATCGACGCGCATGATCTGTTGCGTGAGCGGCTCGAAGTGCGGGTAGCGGCGCGCGATCACGTCGGGGATGGGGCGGTCTGTGTTGTTGGCGAAGCTGATGATGTCTTGCAGGACTTCGGCCTTCGGGAAGCGGCGCGCTTTGGTATCGATGCCCGCCTCGTCCACGCACACGTTGAGGAAATCGCGCGCGTCCTCGGCGTCGAGGATCGTGTAGTTCTCCGTGTAGAGAAGCGCGGCGGCGTGGCGGCGCAAGACCATGTTCGCGATGCGGTGAAACGTGCCGCCCCAGACGCGCCGCCAGGCGTTGCCGTTGCCGCCCGTCAACTCTTCGACGCGCCGGAGCATCTCGCGCGCCGCGCGGTTGGTAAACGTGGCGAGCATGATGCGCGAAGGCGCGACGCCCTGCTCGATGAGATAAGCGACGCGGTAGGTGATGGCGCGCGTCTTGCCCGATCCTGCGCCCGCGATGACGAGCGTCGCGCCCGCCGGGGCAGTCGCCACCGCGAACTGCTCCTCGTTCAGTTCCTCGCGATAACGCGCCAGACGTTCGGGCACGGCCGTCGCGCCCGCCGGTCGTTTGATGACGTAACGCTTCATATCAATTGCGGATTTCGGATTGCGGAATGCGGATTCAAAATCAAGTGAACCGCAGAATCAGACGGCTTCGACCAGTGCGATCTCTTGCGGCGTCAGGGCGTACAACTCATAGACGAGCGCATCAATCTGCGCGTCAATGGCGGCGCACTTACGTTCGTAGAGGTTGCGCTCGGCTTCCGTCCCCGCGCCCGCCAACTGCCGCTTCGCCGCCAGCATTCCCTCGACCAACGACACCATCCGTTCGTGCCGCGCACGGTCGGCAGCGTCGGAGAAGTTGATGGTGCGGATGGGGAGGCCGCGAATAAAACGCGCTTCGTAACTGTACCAGCCGCCGCGCATTGAAGTAGCCGTTTGATGGACGAACCATTCGAGCAATTTGCTGTTGAGCAACCCGAGAACATACGCGCGTGAATAATCAGGTAACACGAGAATCCCATAACCGCCAGCCACGCCGCCCGTGAAAAACACCTCTCCGGTTTCGTCCAGAGAGAAAGCAGACTGCGGCGCAATGTCCGGCGTGAAGATTTTAGGCAACGGCATCACATCTAGCGCTTTTGGATATATATAGCCATACCACTTTGCGCCGCGCATCTTGCCATGCTCGCGGTTCTCTAAATAACTCTTATTGTCCGACAGGTAAGTCCACGTTAGCGGATACTGCTCTCGCAAGATTGATTCGGAAATCAACGCCGCCTGACTGTCGCGCGCTCTGGCATACGGGAACAGAATCAAGCGATTAGTGCGAGTTAAATAGTAACGCTTGCTGTCGCCGCCCTTTATCAAGGGATGCAGCAAGTCAGGCTCAAGCCAATATTCGGATTCCCTTTCCCTCGAATAAATTTTGACACGTTGAGACTCGCGCGTGACCTCTTCAACGATGTAGATTTTGTCCGCACTTGTTTTGATGCCCTGAAAGATGCGGCTCGTGACGCTCTCCAATTTGGTCGGTATCGCATTCAGTTTGGAGAGCAGTGGCGAGTCCGCACCGACTGCGAAATTCCACTCGCCCTCTTCGGTCAGGCTCGCAACGGCCACTTCCCCTTCTATTCCTATGCCGGTCTCTCTCCACGCATTCAAGTCGCCCACCTTCACGACTCGAAGCTGGTCTGTCGCAGCTCTGTTCAGGAACAGCAAACAAGTATAAGTCGTTGCGCCCTCAAACACCTGTTGATCGCCAAAGTGGATGATGTGCGACAAGTGCCTTCCGTCGGCCAAGAATTTCCGCAATGGCGCGCCGTATTGCGCGTTGAAGAATTTATGCGGCAGGATGTAGCCCATCACGCCGTGCTCATTCAACAGTCGCAACGCGCGTTCCACGAAGATCACATAAATATCGTAGTTGCCCTTGCCCGCTGCGGTGTAATTCTTCTTGTAGTAATCAACCGTCGCTGGCGAAGTCTCCTGCATCGTCTGGATGCGGATGTAAGGCGGGTTGCCGACGATGGCGTCGAAGCCGCCGTCGCGCATGATGTGGGGAAACTCCTGCTCGAAGCTCATAACGTTTATCTTGAGTTCTTCTTCGGGAAACAAACGGCTGGTGTCGAGATCGTGCTCGATGAGCGAGTTGCCGCTGATGATGTTGCGGCTGAGCGAGGGCAGGAGCGCTTCGCGGAAGGCGAGTTGGTGCGTGCGCGTCGTGGCCGTCGTCTCCGCTTCGAGCAGTTTGAGATAGAGCGAAAGCTGCGCCACCTCGACGGCCTGCGCGTCCACGTCCACGCCGTAGATGTTGTTCAACAGGATCGTGCGCTTCTGCAAAAGCGAGAGGCGCAAAGTGGCCTCGTCCGTCTCCGTGCATCCGGCCTTCAAGCCCTCTGCGCGCGTGCGCCGGTTGCGGTTGTAGTATCCGGCGTGATACGAGAGCAACAGGTCGAAGACGCCGAGCAGGAACGAACCCGACCCGCACGAGATGTCCGCGAAGCGCAGGGGGCGAATCTGCTCCGGCGTCTTGCCCGCAATCAACCGCCCGACCGTCTGCTCCACGATGTAGCGCACGATGTATTCCGGCGTGTAATAGACGCCGCCCGCCTTGCGCACCTCCGGCTTGTCCACCACCGTCGCGCCGTCGGCATCAACCACGATGGTCTTGCCGAGGAACCGTTCATAGATGCTTCCCAGAATGTGGATCGGGATCAGGTTGAAATCGTAGGGCGAGCGCGTGTGCGAAAGATTCTGGCAGATACCTGCGAAGGCGTGCTCGTCCACGCGGAAACCGTGCGCGTCGAGGAGCGGATGTTCTTTGAAGATGATGCCGTTGTACGTGCGGTCGAGACGGCGCGATGCGGCGACGAATTCCGCCCACGGCGCACGAGACCCCGCGAACCGCTCCACGAGTTCATCCGTCTCGATCAACTTGTCTTCGAGAAAACGCATGAAGACGAGACGGTCGAGCGTGCGCTGCGTCGCCTCGGTTAACTGTGCGCCGTCGAGTTGCGGATTGCCCTGCTTGAAGGCGCGCGCAAGTTGCTCGCGGTAGGTGTCCAAATCTTGCAGGAATGATTCATCAATGCTCTGGTATGCGCCCCTTGCGAACAGCGCGCCCTGTACGCCGCGTCGTCCGGGCTTCGGCAGTCCCGCGACGTATTCCTCCAGCGCGCCGCGCCCCACGTCCTCGCGCGAAAAGAGATGATAGAGGCGGCGAAACTTCTCCTCGTCGGCATAGTCGGTGTAATGAAATTTTTCGAGCGCGGCGTATTGCAACACCACGTCAATGTCGGGCTTGTATCGACAGTCGAGCACGCGAAACTGCTCGAAGTCCATCAGCACAGCGACGGGCGTGCGCGCGTGCCAGCCATAGCGTATCGTCTGAAAGTAGTCCTGCGCGTTATCGAGTTGGCGGCTTGGCTTCTTCGCCTCGACGAAGAATCGCACGTCGCGATAGTTCGGCGCGACGGCGAAACTGTAATCGGCGCGCTTGCCCCGCCCTTCGACGTTGATATTCTTCTCCACCGACACTTCGCAAGCATGCGGGTTCTTCTGCGTTTCGTGCGTCACATCCCAGCCGAGCGCCATCCAGAAACGGTTGATGAAGACCTCTCGCACAGCGGTCTCGTTGTAAGAGGGCGCGAGAAACTGCGCCTCATTCTGTTGGAAGTCGTGAACCAGTCGTCGAACCAACGAGAAGGCTTCGTCGAAGTTGTGAGCAATCATGGCGGCAACAATATAACATTGCGGAATCTTTAATCGGGGGATGTGGATGTAGTCGGGAATACGCATTCCGCCATCGAGAGGCTATAGCATGTCCGCTCTCCGGCGCGAAAATATGCGTAAGGGTTCGGGCACGGCCGTCGCGCCCGCCGGTCGTTTGATGACGTAACGCTTCATAATTTCAGGCTCGCCTTATAGCACGACGGCGCGCAGGCTGTGAATGGCGGACGGTTGATCGTCGGCGGGGCGTTGATAAATTTGTCTAACGCAACCGCGACGGCAAGCTGTATAAAATGAGCGCGCACGGACGGAGGCGAAACGACTATGACGAACGAAGAGGAAGCGCGCGCCGGGGCGACGGCGGATGCGGCCGACGCGACGGATAACCCGGCGGCGACGGACACGGGCGGCGCGGCAGCGTCGGATGCGGCCGACGGCGCGGCGTTGACCGGCACGGCGACGACGGGCGCGGCCGACGGCCAAACGGCGATTGATGCGGCGGACGGCGCGGCCGAGGTCACGACAACAAACGGCAGCACGGAGACAGCCGCGACGACTACACCTGCGACTACATCCGCAACTACATCCGCGACTACATCCGCGACGACACCTGCGACGACATCCGAACCGGCGGCGACGGCGGGGACGTTGACGGCGGCAGCGAGCGACATTACGACGACGCCGTATGACAACACGGGCTTGAGGGATTCGCTGGAAGCGATCAAGACGGCGGTCGTGTGGCTCGTCGTAGTCCAAATCCTGACCATCCTGTCGCCGCTGTTGCGCGTGTCGCTGAAATGGGCGCTCATCGTCGGCGTGGTTCTCTCGCTCAGCAGTTTCATCATCGGCGGCTACGCTTATCTGAAGGCGCGACGCACGCAGCGCGGCATCCCCGAATGAAACGGCCGGGGGCGGCGCGTAGGCGTGCGTGCGCGCGTCGGCCGACACTTGCGCCGTTGCCTGCGCCGGGTATAAATTCCCCTTCCCCTCGAAAATTTCCCTCTCAACCGTGCGAGCCAATTTGCGGATCGGCCGGCGCACTACTTTCAACTGCAAGGAGATGAATCACGATGGCGGACGAGAAGAACAGCGATCAGGGGTTGAGTTCCGAACAGGCGGCAGCCAAACAAGCTGGGACGCAGCCGCCGCGCGGCGATGTGACGGAGCAGAGAGGCGGCGTGCAGGAAGACCAGTTGAGCGGCGAGACGCAGAAGGGCGCACACAATCAGGAGATGGAGAACCGCAACCCGCAGGGCAACAAGGCGGATCGCAACCAGAGTGACCGGCAGGAGGGCAACACGTTCTAAGCGAGAAGCGGCCGCCCCGCTCTGATTAAGTGAGAAGTGGCCGCATGGCTCTGACCAAGCGAGAAGTGGCCGCGCGGCTCTAACGGCGCGGGCGGCAAAACGCCGAAGACGACGCGCGCACAGAGGGGCGCGGCAGCAAGCATTACCGTTCGTCGTCGCCGCCCTCGCGCCGCGCAGTCGCCTCCAAACTCGCGGCCGGTGCGAGAGTTCAAAGTCCCGGCGCAGAAGTTATGTCCTGCCTCAGTGTTTCAGAGCGCGGCAAGGCTATCGGGGCGTGCGGCGGGCAGTATACAGAGGGCAGGCAGATTGCCCGCGCCGCCGGTCGAATGTCTATGTGAATATTGCCCCGCCCCGTGTTAAACTCCGCCCCATATCTTCCGGGAGGGCGCGCCGCCGCCGCATCTCTGCCGGACTACAACGCCGCTGCATCACTGCCGGCTACAAAGTTGATTTCAGGTCGCCGCTAACCTTTAGGACTACCTCGATG
>DASVPS010000210.1:0-8697 GCA_036389555.1 Pyrinomonadaceae bacterium | reverse complement strand
GAATCGGCTGAATCGGCTTGATCGGCTGAATTGGTTGTACCGGCTGAATCGGCTGGATCGGCTGAATCGGCTGAATCGGCTTGATCGGCTGAATCGGCTGGATCGGCTGGATCGGGAGGATTGGGCCGATGCACTGGAGCTTGGCCGTCAGTGCCGCCTTGTGTGCATCGACCAGGCCGTTGCCGGTCGCCGTGTCCGGGCCGACAATCGCCGTGTTAGCCCCTGTGTTGGGGTGACAGGTGCCGGTCGTCACGTCGCGCGCCGTCTTCATCAGGATGTTGCGCACGGCGGCCGGCCCGAGCGCCGGACATGCCTGCTTGATGAGCGCGGCCGCCCCGGCGAGTTGCGGCGCGGCGGCAGACGTGCCGCTGAAGGCCGCCCACCCGTCGTTGTTCGCCGTCTCGTCGCCGCCATTCTGCCCCGCCACGCCGGGGTGAGTGCCACCGGCGTTGCCCACGTCGATGTCGTCGCCGGGTTCCAGCGGAAGCATGATGTAGATGGCCTTCGGGCGCATGCCGACGAGTCCCGACAGATCGGGCACGCGGCGGTTCGGGTAGATGTTGCTCATGAACCCGCTGGAGTAGTCCGAGGCGCGGAGCGTCTCGTTGGGGTTCATGAAGACGCCGCCGGCCGAGATCACATCCGGGTGCTGGCCGGGGAAGCCCCAGTGGCCGTTGCCTGCCGAGAAGATGACGATGATGCCGGATGCGACCGCCGCCGCAATCGCCGTCGCCAGTGCCTGATCGGAAGCGCTCAGCGGGCCGAACTTCTTGTCGCTCCCCCAACTGCACGTGATGATGTCGGGCTTCAGGCCGACGGCGGCGTTGAATGCCCCGGTCGAGTTGGCAAAGTTGATCTTGACGGGGTGCAACTGCACGTCAGGGGCGACTGCGAAGATGTTGGCCGACTCGCCCGTCCCGTGGCCGCTCTCGTCCTTGAGCGGGTTGATCGTGCCGGGGCCGAGCACCACGGGGGAGACGTTGTAGCCGCGCCCGACGAAGAACGGGTGCTTGTAGTGGCCGCTATCAACCATCGCCACCTTGACGCCCTTGCCGGTGATGCCCGCGCGGTGTGCGCGGTCTGCGTTGCAGCCGAGCGACACGTCGCCGGGCACGCGCAGGTGCCAGTACGATTTGAGCGGGGCGAACATTGACGGCGCCATCTCGTAGCGCTTCTCTTCGAGGGCGATGCCCTCGATCACGCTCTCGAACCGGGTGCCGGTGGATTCGATCAAGCCCATCAGGCCGGTGTCTGGGCTGTCGATGAACTGCGCCATGTCGGACACGCCCTGCGCCTTGATGACGGGCACGTCCTTGACGACGAGGTCGGTCTTGAAAGCCTTCCGGTATTCCGAGGCCGTCCCTGCGATGTTGATGGTCAGCGGCGAGATTTGCAGGATTTCGAAACCGGCCTCCTGGAGGTAGGCCACCGCAGCGTTGACGACCTCGCCCTCCGAGAAGAAGTTCGATACCGTCTCGGAGTTAATCTGTGACTGCGCCTCGAACATGGAGACGCCGCCGACCGAGCGCGGCGAGACCTGCGCATAGATACGACCTGGTAGCGGGTCGCGGGAAAGTTGCGGCTCGCCGGGTTCGGCCGCGCGCTTCGACGCCGATTTCTTTGAGGAACTGGCCGGTCGCGAGGCGGATTTCTTGCTGGATTTTTTCGATGCCATAACGATTTCTCCAAAGGTCGATGGGAGGCGGGGGCGGGTACGTTTCCCCTACCGTGAATGGGTTGAAAGCGGATGGTACGTGCCCGGCGTGAACGCCGTCTACGCTCGCGGTGCGCGCTAGGTGTTCAAAGCGGGACGCCGTATGCCGCTGGGTGAGAGCTTAACCAGCCGCCCCGGCCGCTGCGGTGACTGCGACGGAGGCCGGAGCGCCCCGTGCGCAGCGTAGATGGACGTTTCAGTGCGAGGGTCGGTCAACCAAATTCGTAGTGTTGCTGTATACCCCTCATGCCGCGTCCTGTCAACGAAAATTGCTAGTGGGTCATGTTCAATGTCGAACCAATAGAAATATGCAATCAGGCTTAAACAGCAACACTAAAACAGCAACACTCATGCCATGCACGCTGCCGATCTCATACGGCCTCTTTCCTGCGCATATAGAGACTTTGCTTTGCGGCCGGAGGCGGCAGGTGTCCACTGGAGAGGATAGATTTCAATAGCCTGTGTCTACTCCTGTTGAATCTTTCTCGCTATTCAACCTTGACATTGACCCACTACCCGAAAATTCTTGAAGCCGCCGGCGGCGGCTGTGATTACATTTGAACAGGACTTCAACCCGGGAACTACAACCGCTTTCGGCTCCGGCAGGCACGGGGGAATTACATGTATATATTTCTGAAAAGGCCGGAGGGGAACATGATTGGAAGCCTGAGCATTCCGAACCGGAGAACTACTGGTAATAATCACAGGCACAGTTTTCTTGTCATCCGTCACACGCTTTGTTAGTATCCGCGCCGATGGAATTTACTGAGAAAGTGCGAATCATGGACGGCGCGCGCATCAATCGCGCGCTGGCGCGTTTGGCTTCGGAGATCGTGGAGGAGAATCAGGGTTCGAGCGATCTCTACCTGGTGGGCATTCAGCGGAGGGGCGTGCCGCTCGCGCACCGCCTCGCCGATAAGATCGCAGACCTCGAAGGCGACCGCCCGCCGGTCGGCGTCGTGGACATTACGCTCTATCGCGACGACCTCTCGACCGTCGGCGCGAACCCCATCGTCAACCGCACGGACTTGCCCGGCGGCGTGGACAACCGCAACATCGTCCTCATTGACGACGTGCTCTACACGGGGCGCACCATCCGCGCCGCGCTCGACCAGTTGATAGACTTCGGCCGACCGCGCCGCGTGCAGCTCGCCGTCCTCGTGGATCGCGGCAAGGAGCATCGCGAGTTGCCGATTCAAGCTGACTTCGTAGGAAAGTTTGCGCCGACGAAAAGGAGCGAGATCATCAAGGTCATGCTCAACGAATTTGACGGCGAAGAAGGCGTCGCCATCGTGGAGCGACCGGCGGCGGAGAACGGGTAAGGACGGGCGGCCTCAGATGGCCGCCTTTTTCGTATGTCATGCGGGCGTCGCGCGCGCACGACAGCGAGTGGCGAGGGAGTTTTAAATTTGAGGGGCGCGTAAACAGGATGGGTCTAGCCAGCAAACACCTGCTCGGAATCAGCGAACTCTCACCCGCAGAGATCGTGCATATCCTCGACACGGCCGAAACTTTCCGCGCCATCTCGCAACGCGAGATCAAGAAAGTGCCGACGCTGCGCGGGCGCACCGTCATCAATCTCTTCTTCGAGGCATCCACGCGCACGCGCACCTCCTTCGAACTCGCCGGCAAGCGCCTCTCCGCAGACACCATCAACATCAGCGCCTCAACTTCGAGCGTCACCAAAGGCGAGACTTTGCTCGACACGGCGCGCAACCTCGAAGCAATGTCGCCCGACTTCATCGTCATACGCCACCCTTCGGCGGGCGCGCCGCACGCGCTCGCGCGCATCTGCCGCGCCGCCGTCATCAACGCGGGCGACGGCGCGCACGAACACCCGACGCAAGCTCTCCTCGACGCGCTCACCATTCGCCAACACAAAGAGCGCATCGCAGGTCTGCGCATCGCCATCATCGGCGACATACTGCATTCGCGCGTGGCGCGCTCGAACATGCACCTGCTGACGAAACTCGGCGCGGAGGTCAGTCTCGCCGGGCCGGGCACGCTCGTCCCCGCGGAATTCAAAGAACTCGTCACGGAAGGGAACTTGCGCGTGGCGAGTCGCATCGAAGAGGCGATTGAAGGCGCGGACGTGGTGATGGTCTTGCGCATCCAGCGCGAGCGGCAGGGGGCGGCCTTCTTTCCCTCTCTGCGCGAGTACGCAGTGCATTACGGCCTCAATTTGAAACGCCTCGGCGGCGCGCACCCCGACGCCATCGTCATGCATCCCGGCCCCATGAATCGCGGCATCGAAATCGCCTCCGACGTGGCCGACGGCACGCGCTCGCTGATACTCGATCAGGTTTCCAACGGTCTCGCCGTCCGCATGGCCGTGCTCTACCTGCTCGCCGGCGGCTCGGTGCTCAACCAGAACATGCTCGCACAGACGAAACCGGAAACTGCGACCACAAACGACACGCAGGCCGGCGCGGCGGCGACGCCCGTCACAGCTTCAACTTCGGCCGAACGACTCGAACCTGTCGCCGCCGGACACACTAAGTCGCAAGAAAAGCGGCGGGTTAAATCAGCGGATAACAACTGACCACAAACAAACGGCAACGGATAACCGGCAACGAACAACCGACCACGCACAACTGACTACTGACAGCCTCCCATGAAACTGCTCATCGCGAACGGCTATCTCATAGACCCCACGCAGGGGTTGAACGGCGGAAAAAATTTACTGATCGAGAATGGCCGCGTCGCGGCGCTCGTCGCGCACAATGAAGGCGTGCCCGAAGGCGCTGAGGTGTTCGACGCGACGGGTCTCGTTGTTGCGCCCGGCTTCATAGATTTGCACACGCACCTGCGCGAGCCGGGGCAGGAATACAAAGAGACGATTGAGACAGGCACGGCGGCGGCCGTCGCGGGCGGCTGGACGAGCGTCTGCGCGATGCCGAACACAGACCCCGTCAACGATAACCCGGCCGTGACTCGTTTCATCATCGAGCAGGCGGAGCGCGCCGCGCTGGCGAACGTCTTCCCCGTCGGCGCGATCACGAAAAATTCCGAGGGCGCGGAACTCGCCGAGATGGGAGAGATGCGGCGCGCAGGCATCGTCGCCGTCTCGGACGACGGTCGCTCCGTGCCGTCTGCGGGCATAATGCGCCGCGCGATGGAGTACGCGCGCGGGTTCGATCTGCCCGTCGTAGACCACTGCGAGGATCGGAGCCTGACGGCGGGCGGCGTGATGCATGAAGGGAACTGGTCGCTGCGGCTCGGCCTGCGCGGCCATCCCGCGCTCGCCGAAGAGATGGACGCGCTGCGCGACATCGCGCTCGCGGAGTTAACGGGCGCGCGCGTCCATCTCGCGCACGTCTCCACGCGCGGCGCGCTCGCGGCCGTTCGGCGCGCGAAGGAGCGCGGCCTGAGCGTGACCTGCGAGGTGACGCCGCACCACTGGTCGCTCGAAGACGAAGCCGTGCGCGATTACGACACGAATACGAAGATGTGCCCGCCTCTGCGCAGCCGCGAACACGTCGAAGCGATCATCGAAGCCCTCGGCGACGGCACGATTGACGCCATCGCCACAGACCATGCGCCGCACCACGCAGACGAAAAAGCCCTCGAATACGATCAAGCCCCGTTCGGCATCACGGGCTTGGAGACGGCCGTCGGCCTCGCCTTTGAACGGCTCGTACATCAGGGCGTCCTTGGCCTCGAACGTCTCGTCGAACTCTGCTCGGTCAACCCTGCGAAGATTTTCTCGCTCGCGGATCGCGGCACGCTCCGCCCCGGCGCGCACGCCGACGTAACCGTCCTCGACCCCGAACACGTCTGGACTTTCAAAGCCTCCGCCTCGAAATCCAAAAGCCGCAACACGCCCTTCGACAATTGGACGATGCGCGGCGCGGCCGTCGCCACCATCGTCGCCGGGCGCGTCGTCTATCGCCGACACGAAACGGCTATATACGCTACTACTCATCCCTAGCGCGGGCGTTATGATGACTCACACGACTTTTCACGCCCTCTTATGTAGTTAGGCCGATACGTTCGGCACAATATGCGTTAGATGTTCGTAGCGTGGTAATCCCAAAATGTTACAGGCAGCAAAACTTGAAATGTAACTGCTTGCAGATTTTGTTGACTTCATGCTCTGGCACGCTTAATTTCTCTCACGGTTTTGTTTCTCATTTCAATTCTTGGGAGTGGTTATGGCTCAGAAATTTAAGTGCAACATCTGCAAAAAAGAAAAGAGTGATGCGACGAGATGGCAATGTCTTAACCACAAGGCCATTTGCGGCGATCATGTTCATAGGACAATCTTTGGAAGAGTGTGCGATGAGTGTAATAAAGATGTAATTCGTTATGAGTACAACTCTAGTTATGGCAAATACATGAAAGCTAAGTGATCTATTCAGTTACATCTTCCCTAATGCTATGAAAGAAGAACTCGCTAGAGTGAGTTGAATGGTGGGGACGAAAATCTAACAACGGCATGCACCCGACGGCGAAGAGCGCGGCTTTCATCCACAAGGCGTTGGTGCGGCAGACGGACTAGTACCTCAAAGGCGCGCGATAGGGAATCTGGGCAGAGAAATAAAAAGAGACCCGTTCGCGCTCTCCCCTTCGCAAACGGGTCTCTTGTGCGGTCGCTCACTTACGTAATAACAGGGGCGACCGAACTCGTTGGAAATTTTCAAACTCGCGGGAGTGAAGCGGAAACTCTCGTTTCGATTTTCATTGGAAGCCCGCTCGCGCTCTCCCCTTCGCAAGCGGGCTTCCTCCGCACCGACAGCCCTTATGAGGGTGTCAGTCTCGTTAGAACTTAACGCGGGCGATATTCGGGTAGACTCACGCTGCGGTTCAAACTCACGCCGAACTCCGTGCCCGACTTGACCACCGCCTGCTGCTCTTTCTCGTAGAGCCTGCCGCCCGTGCCGAGCGCGCCGCCGATGATCGCGCCGATCCCCGCGCCTTTGCCGCCGCCGGCAATCGCGCCGATGATCGCGCCCGTCGCCGCGCCGCCGCCGATGAAGACGATGTCGCGCTTCTGGTTCGACTTGCCCTCGACGGTGCTCTCGTTGTCTGCGTTCACGCTGTCGTTATCGCCCGACAAACTCGTGAGCGAGCCGTTGATGGTGTGCTTCGCCTGATTCGGCATCTCCACCGTGTTGAAACTGACGGAGATCGTGCCGGGCGAACGTCGCTCGGCGCGCTTCACCGTCGTCACGCGACCCCAGACTTTGCTGCCCGCCGGAATCACTTCGACGCCGTTGGCATAGACCGGATCAACCGTCGTGGTCGAGAAGCGGTCGCCGACGCGCGCTGTTCTGGAGTTGAGTTCGTTGTCCATGCGCACGCGGATCGTCTGGTCTGCGGCGAGCGTGTAATACCGGATCGGTGGCGTCACCGTGCGCGTCACGGCCGGACGCCTCGCAGGGCGTCGCGCGCGCCGACGCTGCGCTGTCGCCGGAATCACAGTCGCGGCGATGATGGTCAGAAGTGCGATTAAAGTCAGGGCGCGTTGCGCCAAAATTTTGTTTGTTTTCATGATCAGTGTCTCTCCGAGCAAAGGCCGTTCGCATGTGCCGTCGAAATTCTTCTGGCACCTGCGCATCGGCCATCGTTGATAACTTTAGCAATGAGCGTGCCACTGCCACCCCGATTTATTCCGCACGAAAAAACGGCCGTTTTGGCCGTTTTTTCGTGTTGCGGGCAAATTCCCGCCGCGGCCGGCGAGGGCTGCTTCAACGAAGTGCGCGAGGGGACGTGCATTTTGCACCATATCGTGTGAGGCGGATTTTAGCACGAGTCAAGGCGCAGGTTTTATGATATACAAGGCTGCACTTGATTAAGCTTTCGCCTCGTCGTCATCAAATCCGCATACTATGAAGAGGAGAAATTGTTTATGAGCACAACAGAGACGGCGACCGCTACGGCGGCGGCCGCGTCGCTCCCGCGCATCAACGAACCAGCCCCCGACTTTGAAGCGAAGTCCACACATGGCGCGTTGAAACTCGCGGACTTCAAAGACAGTTGGGTCGTGCTGTTTTCGCACCCGGCCGATTTCACGCCGGTCTGTTCCACTGAGTTCATCGAATTCGCGCGCCGCGCCGAGGAGTTCAAAAAACGCGGCGTCAAACTCGTAGGCCTCTCCGTGGATTCCGTCCCCGCGCACATCGCCTGGATCAGGAGCATCGAGTCACACTTTCCGGGCGTGAAGATAGACTTCCCCGTCATCGCCGACCTCGACACGAAGGTCGCGCAGAAGTACGGGCTGATCCACCCGGCGGCCTCCGAGACGTCCACCGTGCGCGCCGTCTTCGTCATAGACGACAAGGGCATCATCCGCGCCCTCATCTATTACCCGATGTCGCTCGGGCGCAACATAGACGAAATCCTGCGCGCCATTGACGGCCTCCAGACCGCCGACGCCAACGCCTGCGCCACGCCCGCCAACTGGAAGCCCGGCGAGCAGGTGATCGTGCCGCCGCCGCAGACCATCGCCGACGCCGAGAAGCGTCTGCAATCCGAGTACGACGTGACGGATTGGTACTTCGCCAAGCGCACGTTGGATAAATCTTAGTCTGACCGAAATTCGATTCGACAGTTTGCGAGGAGGGCTAACAGCGTATGGAAGAGATCACTGCGACGGAACTCAAGGAACGCCTCGACCGGGGCGACGATCTACAGATCATAGACGTGCGCGAGCCGGACGAGTACGAGAAGGCGCGGCTCGAAGGGTCGAAACTGATCCCGCTCGGAGAGGTCGTGAACCGCATCGGCGAGATAGACGCCGGCCGCGAGACCGTGGTGCATTGCAAACTCGGGGGGCGCAGCGCGAAGGCTATCGAGGCGTTGACGCGCGCGGGCTTCACCGGGCGACTCATGAACCTCAAAGGCGGCATCACGGCGTGGTCGAACGATGTTGACCCGTCCGTGCCGAAATATTGAGAAGCCGCCTGCCGCGTGCGAGGTGAAAAGACGCGGAAGCGGCGCGCGGTGTGAAAAGAGGAAGGCCGCGAGCGGGTTAGTGTGGA
>DASVPS010000209.1:0-10673 GCA_036389555.1 Pyrinomonadaceae bacterium | reverse complement strand
GAATCGGGGTTGAGGCGTTTGCCTTCCGCGTCCGACGGATTCTTAGAGTGAGCCTTGAGATCGAAGTCGGTGCGGTTGGCGATGCCCATGAGTTCGTCCCAGTGCTTCTCTTCGTCGGCGCGTTCGGGGAAGAAGCGATAGTGTATGTCCACGGTGCGCTTGGCGTAGTGTGCGAGTTCTTCTTTCGGCTGCTCGTAGAGGCGCAGGTTGTCGCGGCTGAGGCCGAGCGACGTGTACCAGTTGAAGCAGTTGTCGATCCACTCCTGATGCGCCTGTTCGTCTTCGCCGGGGCGCACGAAGTATTCCATCTCCATCTGCTCGAACTCGCGCGTGCGGAAGATGAAGTTGCCGGGCGTCACTTCGTTGCGGAAGGATTTCCCGATCTGCGCGATGCCGAAAGGGACTTTGCGCCGCATCGTCTGCTGCACGAGATGAAAATTGATGAAGATGCCCTGCGCCGTCTCAGGACGCAGATAAGCGAGCGCGGCCGGGTCGTCTTCGGCCGAGGCCGCGCCGAGCTGCGTGCGAAACATGAGGTTGAAAGGGCGCGAGTCAGTCCAATTGCTCTTCCCGCAGTTCGGGCATTGAGTAGCTTGAGCCAGCTTACCCAAGTCTGCTCCGGGAAAAGCAGGACTAATTCCTTCAACCAATTTATCTGTTCGAAAGCGACTGTTGCACTCTTTGCAATCAATGAGCGGGTCGCTGAACGTCTCCTCGTGTCCCGAATATTTCCAGACGGCGCGGTTGAGGATGATCGAGGAGTCGAGTCCCTCCATGTCGTCGCGCTCGTAGACCATCCAACGCCACCACGCGCGCTTGACGTTGTTGCACAGTTCGACGCCGAGCGGGCCGTAGTCCCAAGCGCTGCCAAGCCCGCCGTAAATCTCCGAAGAGGGGAACACGAAGCCGCGCCGCTTCGCCAGACTGACTATCGTTTCGATGTTCGGTGCAGACAATATTAACCTCCGTAAATCGTGAATCGTCAAAAGCCGTAAATCGTGAATCGTAAATCGTGAATAGAGAAACCCGGTTCCTTCTATTTACGATTTACGATTCACGATTCACTGTTTCCCTCGATTCACGATTTACAACGCATGTTAGCAGCCGCGCGGCGCAAATGAAAAGAAGAGAGGGACGCGCTTGCCGCTTGCTCGCGGGCGCGTCCCTCTCTAGCTTGTGAATGAGCCTGTCTGAAAACTTCTCGAAGGCTACTTGCTGGCCGGTGCGCTCGGCGTGCCGACGTTCACGTCAACTTTCGTCGTCTTGCCGCCGCCGAAGAGCCGCCCGCCGAAGAGCACGAGCGCCAGCACGATCACGATTATGAAAATCACCAGTACGGCCACCACTCCGGTGCTACCGCTGCCGCCATCACCATCTCCCATAAAACGATCCTCCTTCAGAGTTCTCTCTGGTTTACTAAAGGCTTTGAAATCCGCTTCGATCTGACGGGGGAAACTCGCATGGCTCTAGTTACCACACAACATCTTTAAGTAACAAGGCCGTAAAAGCCGTAAATCGTGAATCGTAAATCGTAAATAGAAGAAACCCGGTTCTTTCTATTCACGATTTACGATTCACGATTTACGGCTTTTCCCTTACCTCGGTCTCGGCTGCGGGGGCGTTGCGCCCTGCGGCACGAGCCACAACTCGAAGGAATCGGTCTCGCGTGTGCCGCCGTTGACGACCACGATGCGGCTCGCGTCGATGTTGCGCGTGTTGACGAGATACTGTCGGCTGCGTTCGCCGAGTTGGTTGGCGCGATTCGGGCGACTGCGCCGGCCGCTGTAGACGATGATGTAGCCCTGCGAACCCGGCTCGCCCTGCAAAGCCACCGCGAAGTTATCGAGGTTGGCCTTGTCTTCGTTGAAGGAGATGACCGGGAACTCCGCGAAGCTCTTCGGCATCACGGGCGGCAAGGCGGCGGGCGTCACGCCGGTTGCGGCCTGTGCGCGCTGGCGGCACATCTGGTCGCCTGAGCCGTCGTCGACGACGAGTATGGCTGTCACGCGCTGGCTGCCGATGCCGGTTGTGTCCACGGTAATGGTGGGCGTGCCCGCGCCGCTGACGATGCGCGCCGAGGGCGGGCTGATCGTCCAGGTGTAATTGAGGCCGGACTGCCCTGCGTAGTTCACGTCGGAACTGAAAGTGATGATGTCGCCTTCGCGCACGCTCGCCGGGGCGGAGATGTTGACCGGGTACGGGCAGGGCGATTTAACGACCAACGGGCGTTCGATGCTGATGGTCTTAGGCCGCCAGTTGAGCGTGATGCACTGCTTCTTGTTGGCGGCGATGTCGAACTCGCGCACCCAGCGCGTGTTGTTCGGGAACTGGATTTCGACCGTGTGGCGGCCGGGTTCGAGTTCGTACAACTGGACGGTCGGACTCGTCGTGCCGACAGCGCGCCCGTCTATGAGGAGCGGATAGCCGGCGGGCGTGGTCGAAACTTCGATGCGCCCGTTGCGCACTGCGCGCCCGTTCTGCGCGTAGACACCCTCGCCCGACAGGCTGGCCGAGACGACTACGAGGGCGCATGCGAGTAAAGGTAGTTTGAAGCGGGCGGCGGCGTTGATCAACGCTTTGTGTCTCGACATGATCTTCTAGGCCTCCCTCACATCCGTAGTTTCGTCGCGCTTGTCGCCGGAGCGTGCGGCGCGTCGACGGCGTGAGCCTGCGCCGAGGGCGGCGAGTCCGCTGCCGAGCAGCAGGAGCGTGGCCGGTTCAGGCACTTGCGGCGGCACAGGCGTCGGCGGAGGGATAATCTCTGTCGGCGGAATATCGTCGTCGCCGCCGAGGAACAGGAGCGGGATGCCGGCCAGAGCCAGGAACGGCAGTTTCGGGAAGCCGCCACCGGGCAGGGGCGGAATTTCGCCGCAGTCGCAGATCGTACCCTGTATGTCGCCGAGTTCGATAGTCTCAACCTGTACGGAGCCGGGCTGCTGCACGGCGACGGTCGTGCCGGTGATGTTGCTGTCCGCGCTTCCGGCGGGGCTGGTGGCGGTGGGCGTCTGTGCCGTTTTCGGCTCCTGTGAAGTATTGCCGGTGGAAGAAGTTTGCCGACCCTGCGCCGCCGCGCCGCCTTGCTGCGTGACGGAGCGGAGCCGGAGGTCTATGGTTTGGCGACCACTCTGGCCGTTGACTGTCGCTAGCGCAATCACATCGCCGAAACTGATCGTGCCTGCTTGCGCTGGCACGGCGGCTATGAGCAAGACGCTGAGCATCAGCGCGGCCGGGCGTATGGCTTGATGCTTCATCGTGTGTGGTCGTCCTCCCTGGATAATCATAACTATTGAAAATAGTGACTTTTTTAGATGCGACTCCCTTGCGGAAACCCTCGAAAAATTCCGCTGTGGGGTCGTTTGCATTAAAAGGAAAGACACAATAGCGCATCTCTTCCAATTTTGCGAGACAATAATCCGGCCTAAATGTATGTGTTAGAACAAAAAAGGGGCTTGCACGGCAGGTGCAAGCCCCCCAGTTGAAATCGGACTGAGACGAGCGGGCAAACGCTTATTCGTCGTCGCCCTGAGGTTCGTGGCCGTTGCCACCGGACTTCTGCTGCTCGTCGCGCAGGAGTGACTTGCGCGAGAGCTTGATTTTGTTGCCCTCTTTGCCGATGCACTTGACCATGATCTGCTGCCCTTCCTTGAGTTCGTCGCGCACGTCGCGGACGCGGTGGTTGGCGATCTCGGAGATGTGCAGGAGGCCGTCTGTGCCGGGGAAGATTTCGACGAACGCGCCGAAGTCCACGATGCGCGAGACCGTGCCGACGTAGGTTTCGCCGATCTCGGCCTCGGCCGTGAGGCCGCGGATGCGATCCACTGCGGCCTGCGCCGCCTCGCGGTCGGCGGTGGCAATCGAGACCGTGCCGTCGTCTTCCACGTCGATCTTCGCGCCCGTCTCTTCGACGATGGAGCGGATGATCTTGCCGCCCGGTCCGATCACGTCGCGAATCTTGTCCGGGTTGATCTTGATTTGGATGATGCGTGGTGCGTAGGGCGACATCTCCTCGCGCGGCTCAGAGATGGCCTGCTCCATGGCGGCGAGGATGTGCAGGCGGCCTTTGCGCGCCTGCTCCAGCGCCTCTTGCAGGATCATGGCGTTGATGCCGCCGATCTTGATGTCCATCTGGAGGGCTGTGATGCCGTCGCGCGTGCCGGCGACTTTGAAGTCCATGTCGCCGTAGTGGTCTTCCGCGCCCGCGATGTCTGAGAGAATCGCGTACTTGTTGCCTTCCATCACGAGTCCCATCGCGACGCCCGCCACGGGCGACTTAATGGGCACGCCCGCATCCATCATCGAGAGGCTGCCGCCGCAGACGGTCGCCATCGAACTCGATCCGTTCGACTCTGTGATGTCCGAGACGATGCGCAGCGAATACGGGAACTCGCTCTCGGGCGGCAGGACGGGTTCGAGCGCGCGACGCGCGAGCGCGCCGTGGCCGATCTCGCGTCGGCTGGTCGAACCGAAGCGGCCGACCTCGCCGACCGAGAAGGACGGGAAGTTGTAGTGCAGCAGGAAGCGGCGTTTGATCTCGCCCGTTTCCAGATCGTCCATGAACTGCTCGTCCTCTTTCGTGCCGAGCGTGGTGGTGACGATGGCCTGCGTCTCGCCGCGCGTAAAGAGCGACGAACCGTGTACGCGCGGCAGCCAGCTCACTTCGCAAGTGATCGGGCGAATCTCGGAGAAGCGGCGGCCGTCCGGGCGGCGACGTTTGTCGAGGATGTCGTCGCGGAAGATTTTCTCTTTCAGTTGGTCGAAAATCTTCTTCGCCATCAAGCGCTGTTCGGGCGCGTCGGCCGGGTAGGATTCGACGACCTCTTTCTTGAGCGCGTCAACCGTCGAGTAGCTCGTCAGTTTGTCCTGCGCGGAAGTGTCGAGGCCGGCGCGGAGTTTGTCCGTGTAGTTGCGCTCGATCTCGCCGTGCATCTCTTCGTTGATGACGGGCGGCGCGACTTCGCGCTTCTGGATTTCGAGCGCCTTGTAGAGTTCCTTCTGCCAGCGGCAGAGGCGGTTGATCTCTTTGTGCGCGAGCATCAGGGCTTCGACCATGATCGCTTCCGAGACTTCCTTCGCGCCCGACTCGACCATCACGATGGCCTCTTCCGTGCCCGCGACGATCAGGTTCAAACTCGACTCGCGCACTTCGTCGTAAGTCGGGTTGATGATGTAGCGGCCTTCGATCAGGCCGACGCGCACGCCCGCGATGGGCTGCGGGAACGGGATGTCCGAGAGATAGAGCGCGCACGATGCGCCCGTGATGGCGATCACGTCCGGGTCGTTCTCGGCGTCGGCGGAGATGACCGAGGCGATGACCTGCGTTTCGTTGCGGTAGCCTTCGGTGAAGAGGGGGCGGCAGGGACGGTCGATGAGGCGGCTCGTCAGGACTTCTTTTTCGCCGGGTCGGCCTTCGCGGCGGAAGTAGTTGCCGGGGATGCGACCGGCGGCGTAGTTGTGCTCGCGGTATTCGACCGTGAGCGGGAAAAAGTCGATTCCCTCGCGCGGGCTGTTCGCGCCGACGGCGGCGACCAAAAGCATCGTGTCGCCGTAGCTGATGACGACCGAGCCGTCGGCCTGTTTGGCGACGCGCCCCGTCTCGACGGTCAGGTCGCGACCGCCGAGCTTGATAGTTTCTTTCAAATATTTTTTCACTGGCATCTGATTAATGTCTCCTTCGGACAACGACTGTCGAGGTGGCGCTGACGCCGTCTCATCCGGCGCGCGCTCCTGTAGGATTTCCGGCTCCCCGCTCGTGCAGCCCCGCGCTACGTGAAGCCGGGGCATGAGCGGCAAATTTCAAAAGACAAAAGCGGCGACAACTCCACCCGTGAAGTTGTCGCCGCCGTGTTGCTTATTTCGGCTACAGGCTACTCGCGTCCGCTTGGCGGCAGTCTGCGCCGTCACGTTCGGCACTGCCACCCGGCTTTTCGAGGGACGCGGGCGTGTGATGTGGAAGGAACTAGAGTCCTTCGCTATGTTCTGGTCAACGGCCAAAAAAGTACCCGTCGCGCTCTTTAGCGACGGAGTTTGAGGCTGCTGATCAGTTTGTGGTATTGCTCAATGTCCCTGCGTTTGAGGTAATCGAGCAGGCTGCGTCGCTGCGAGACCATCTTGAGCAGTCCGCGCCGCGAGTGGTTGTCTTTCTTGTGCGTTTTGAAATGCTCGGTGAGTTGATTGATGCGCTCGGTGAGCAACGCGACCTGCACCTGCGGCGACCCGGTGTCGCCCTCGTGCGTTTGGTACGTGGTGACGATCTGTTCCTTCGATTCTCTATCTAACATAACTACAACTTACTGCCCTAGATGGCCCTCCCAGACCGCAGTCCGCCTGTAATCTCAGGCAACCGCAAGAGTTAAGTAAAACCGCGACAATTTAACACGGCGGCAAACCGGGTGTCCAGCAGCCACGCCGCACGGCCTTTTCCCGCTCTCCGGGCTTCGACGCCTCACCACGCCTGCCCACAACTCGGACAAACAGCGCGCAAACATCGCCGAAAAACTAACTTTTATTTTGTCGCCCGCCCGGCGACGTAAGGTTTTGTCAGGGACTCTAAGAATGTCCGCGATGGGGTCGGGTGTTTTTAATTTTAGCGCGCAGACCTAAAGAAGGGTGGCGCTTACGCAACACGCGCACCAGGTGTTCTTTCGTGATGTGCGTGTAGCGCTGAGTGGTGACAATCGAGGCATGCCCCAAAAACTCCTGCACTACGCGGATGTCCGCGCCGTTCCTGAGCAGCAGTGTCGCCACGGTGTGCCGCAGCATGTGCGGCGTGATGTGACGCTTGATCCTTGCCTCGCGCCGCAGCCGGGCAATGACATTTGTAATCCCCTGAGTCGAGAGCCGCCCGCCCAAAGCATTGATAAAGAGCGCCTGGCACTCTGTCTTAATCAGCAAGCGAGCTTCCATATATGCTCGCTGAATCCGTACCGTCTCCTCGTCCACAATGAAGGCCAGCCGATCCCTGCCGCCCTTGCCCTGCACCCTGAAGACCGCCTCCCGGATGAAGAAGTCCCTCACGTCCAGCGCCGATACTTCGCCCACACGCATCCCGGTGGCAAAGAGCAAATCCACCAGCGCCAGGTTACGGAGCGCGCGATAGTCGGGTGAGGATGACAGCCTGTCTTCGGAAGACGCGCCGCCGTTCTGAACGGCCTCGACGCCTGAATAATTCCGCCTCGCGCGGCTCAGCAATGACCGCATCTCCCTCTCAGACAGGGCACGCGGCAATTGCTCCACACGCCCGAGGCTCAACTTCACGCGCCAGAAGGGCGATTCCGGCATCGTTCCCTTGCGCACCCAATAAGAGCAGAAGACTTTGAGCACGACGATCTTGCGCCGGCTTGAAGCAGGAGCATAGCCTTCATGCCGGAGGTGTGCCGCCCAATGCTCAATAACTGTGCTGCTCAGAGAGAGCAGGTTGAACTCGCTGCCTAAAAAAGCGAGGAACTGCATCAGGTCGGAGGTGTAGGCCGACTTCGTTTTCTTTGTCCGGTAGTGTGTCGAGAAGTAGCCGCTCAAAAACTCGGTAATCGCCGCATCAAGTTGCATGTCTGTTGCGTAGGCACAAAATGCCGCATACTTTTCCCTTCAAGATGAAAGAGCCTCGGTGAGTAGATTGAATATGGTAGGACGCGAAAGCTTAGCGCGAGTGTAACGATTAGAGGCTGGTCATTCAAGTGTACCGGGCGGAAAGCACCGTCGCGCTCACAATCTAAGGAGATAAGTGCCACAGATGAAAGCCATCAGAAAATAATTGCACTTAGCAGCAATTCACGGAATAATGCTGCTGTTGCAAAGTTAGAACTAACCGTCACCTCACTTTGGATAACTAGGAATTATCTATGCCGCGTACCCCGATGATTCAAACGCATTGTCTGGACGTCACGATCGGGCCAATGATGGACGAAGAAGCGGAAGACCTGAGCGCAATGTTCGGACAGGTAGTGGTCAGCCTGCCCTATTACAATGAGATTGCCAAGCGATCTGAGATTGCCAAGTATACTCCCGCATTGCTGCGTGAATCGGTATCGGAGAATGCAAATTCCGTTTTAGTTGCAAGAGATGGACGCAAGATTGTCGGGTTCTGCTTCAGCAAGGATGATGACGGCGTGGTGTGGCTGGCGTGGTTCGGTGTTCATCCTTCGTATCGCCGCCAGGGGATTGGACTGGCACTGCTTCAAAAGCTTGAGGAGATCGTCCGCAATAGAAATTCACACAAGATTTGGTGTGACTGCCGCACTGAGAATGTGGCGTCGAAGTTGGCATTGAGTAATTACGGATACGTGGAGTTATGTACCGTGCGCAACCACTGGTACGGTCAAGATTTTATCTTATGGGAAAAATTGGTCGGATAGCGAGGACTGCAATCCGTAAGGACTTCCTGCTTAGTTTTGCGGGAACTTTCGCGGCCGTACTCGGCATCCCGGCGACCCTCGTTGGAATGCTCGGCGGACACCTTTCATTGGGCATGACAGCCTGTCTCACCCTGCTTGCCGTTTCAGTTTCCGCGCTTGTGAATAGACATAAATGGAGTACGAAGTTGCCCGTTAAAGTAATCATGCCGGGCAAAAAAACTCTCCGCTGCCCTTCTGATTTAAACTTAACCCGTGAATCGGTAAAGCTGGCGCGTTACGAATTTGGGCGGAATACCATTTCTCTCTCCAATTACGAACCTTTGCGAGCCAAAAACCCTTACATTCTTGTTTGCCTGCTCGGAGGGGATGGAGATTTTTTAGGTTATTTTGATGTGTTCCCTGTCAAGACAACCTTCGCTGAACTTTTTCTTCAGGGTAGAGTAAGCGAAAAAGACCTGACCCATGAAGACATTCTTACTCCTCAGGAAATGCGGCAATGCAAGTACGTCTATATCGCGGGATTAGCCGTCTGTGACTCGGAGCGCCAGTCCGGCCAAGTGAATGCTGCAATTTTGATCTGGGGGTTATTAAAATATTTAGATCATTTCTATGGCACCTCAAAGCCTTATGTCTTTGCCAGCGCTGCGACCGGAGACGGCGATAATTTGTTACAGAGTTTCAACATCCCACTGATATGCGGATCAGACACACGCGCCGACGGGCAGAAGATGTATGGTCTATATCTTTCGCGCGATGTAATCGCTGAACGAATCGCGTGCGTGCCGGATTATAGTCTTCTGTGTTCCATTGATTGGACACCCGTTAAGACTCAAAAACCCGATCGGCTCCCGGTTCCTCGCAGGCCAGGGCTCCCGCAGAAAAAGAGGCGTTCGCTGTCGCGTTAGGGATGAGCGCGAGAGGCGGGCAGCGTGGTGAGCCCCCGTTTCATTCTTTCTTCAATCCATGAAGCCCTGAAGGCCAAAGCGATGCACATTCGTACGCACTCGGGCTCCGATGTCAACGTCTCGATTGATCTCATTTGCAATCCAAGGCTGGCAAACTCTCGGATCGGGGTCTGCAAAAAAGAGTAAGGCTAATCTTTCTCGAATCTGCGGATCGGCGCGCACCCGATGGTACAGCGGCTTTATTTGCCCCCCCGAGAGCAGCCAGGCGATTTCGCCCGGCAAAACCACCGCCTCTCCGGCCATCCTCATAACTTCCATGACTTCATCTTCCGTGATCCCGACTTCAAGTCCCGGTTCATTGGCAAAATTTATTGTCAGCAAGTTCAAATCTTCATGGAATGCGTTGACAAAGGGCACAGACACTTCCGCCGGTCGTGAGTAATTCAACTGTAGGCGCGACCAGTCGCGCAGGGTACCGTATAGCTTCTCGTCAATTTGCCTATGGCTTAGCTCGCTGGCAAATTTGATTGTCAGCGCTTCAGCCAGCGGTTCAAGAATATCGAACGTTGCCGACATTTGCTCGTAGAGAACCCGCGCATTTGCCGAAGGGAGTTCCGACAGCGGGATTGGTACTCGCGCGGAGAGGCTGAACGACTCGAGTTGGTCGGGAAAGGAAGAGGACTGAGAATATTCTCCGCCGATCGGGCGATATCCCATATCTTGAGGGAAACTGCATCTGCTTTTCAACTCTAAGGATTCCTGAAAAAACGGAGCGGCCACAGCAAACGTAGCACGGACGCTCTCCTGAATCGGTTCGGGTGGGTTCAGAATAAGAACCCGTTCCTTAATGAGTTTTTGGGTTGCGTTTTGTGGAATAACATCTGTGAGGTGCATAGATAATTCCTAGTTATCCTTACTTATCTATGACGGAGGTTTTGACTTCTGCGAAGGTATAAGAAGCTCTGTCGGATGCGATCTTCATCCCTTGAGAGGAGGAGAAGTTCTGGGATTAAGATGCTTTCCGGATCGCTAATGAGGTGGAAGGCGCTTTGTCGTATCATCAACGTATAATCCTGAACTTGTTTAGTCGGGGCGGGGCGGAATCGGTGGTGGGAATTATTTAGAGGGACTGACCGGCGGCGCGAACCGTATGACCCTTCTAATTGAGGAATAATGTCCGAAAGAGACCTCGCAATTACATTCGCAGGTGGCGGCAATCGTGCATTTTATCAACTGGGATTGATGAATGTGTGGCGCGCGCGTGTGCTTCCCCGCGTCGGTTGTCTGGCGACCTGTAGCGCGGGAGCCTGCGTGGCGGCATTAATGTTGTCCGGTCGGGAAGAGGAGGTGGCAGAGTACTGGAGAGAGCGTTGCCGGGAGGTGGCGAAAAACTTTGAATGGCGACTGTTGCTGTCAG
>DASVPS010000208.1:0-25371 GCA_036389555.1 Pyrinomonadaceae bacterium | reverse complement strand
GTGCTCGTGGCCGCGCGCATCCGTTGAGGCGCATCGAAAGTTGAAGCGCGTGTTGTCTGACGCGAACGGCCGTCAGTTTATGGTCGTGGACGGGAGTCTTCGCGGAAGGCTTGTGAGAAAAATTCGATCACGAGCCGGTCGTAGGTCTCGCCCTGTTCGCCGGTGGCGGAGGAGGCTGTGAAGCCGGTCACGGGGAGGTCTACGTGCAGCCCGACGGGCGGCGATGCGGAAAAACATTGCGCCAGCGCGCGTGTGGATTCGCGCAGTTCGCCCGCGTCCTGACCGCTCAGGAGCAGCACGTGCCGACCCGGTAGCTGCGAGGCGAGACGGCACGAGGAGTCGTTTTCGTAACGGCCGAGAAAATAGATGCGCGCCGCGCCGCGCATGAGCAGATCGAGCAGGCTGTTGTCGAAGCCCACGCGGTCGCGCGTGGCGCTGCTGAGCAGTGCGTCGGATGATGCGGGGACGGAATCGAGGACGAGCGCACGCACTTGCTCCCGTTCGGGTTGACGCGCCGAGGCGGCCAGCGCGGCATACGCTCCCAGTTCGACGCCGTAGAAGCCGAAGCGTTCGCCGACGAGTGGGCGCTGTCCTTGCGCCGACTTGAGGTTGCGCAGGAATGCGGCGGCCGCCGCCACGTCCGCCGTTTCGCGTGCGCCGAAAGAGGTGTAGGCGATGTTCGGATTTTCGCCGTGCCCGCGCAGGTCAGGCCAGAGAACCGTGCAGTTGGTGGCTTCGTTGATCTTGATGCCGAGGTTCAGGAGCCAGGAGCGATCCGCGCCGTAGCGGTGCAGGAGCACTACGGCGGGCGCGCCCTCCGCGCCGCGCAGCAGCCAGCCGCGCGCCTCCGTCCCGTCGGTGTTATTCCAACGCTCCTCGCTCACACGCAAGCCCCGCGCGCTGTAAGCGGGAAAAGTTTCCGGCGTGACGAGATACGGGTGCGTGACCGGGCGCGCAATCGTGTGGACGATGAACAACAGCCCCCCGCCGACGCCCAGCACCAAAAGCAACGCCACCGGCAGCAGCGCTAGCAATAATCTTCGTCCCGGTCTTCTGCGTTGAGACATAAACCAGCTATGAACGATGGAGGGGCGGAGAGAAAACAGGAGTCAGAAAACAGGAATCAGCAGGCGGAGCAGAGAAATCATAAGGGATGCCAGAAGTCTGCGTGAGCATGACTCCTGACTCCTGACTCCTGAGTTCTGAATGCTGTCTCCTGCTTTTTCGCTTCACCTCATCGTTCATCATTCATCATTCCTACTTTAGCTCGCGCCCGCTCGTAATCCGTCGGCGTGTTGACGTTCAGAAAGAACAACTCGGCATCAGTGAGGTCGGCCAACTCCGCCGGGGCGACCCAGCGCGTCCGTGCCTGTTGCAACAGCACGCGCGGGCGTCGCTCGCCCTCTCTGAGGAGCCGCGCGGCGAGTTCGAGACAGCGCGCGGGCGAGTAGAGAGCGCACAAAGGTTGCGGGCGGCCGTCTGTTTGTCGCGGGACGACAACGTCTGCGTCTTCCGTTCGCAACTCGCCGAGGCGCGCGAAAAGTTCGCCCGTGACGAACGGCAGATCGCAGGAGACGACCGCCGCCCACGGCGCGCGACACGCCGAAAGCGCGGCGTGCAAACCGCCGAGCGCGCCGCAGTCGCGATAAACGTCTTCGACCAACGGCAAACTCAAGCCGACCGATTCCGGCCGCGCGCTGACGACCTTGATCTCCGTGGCAAACGCGCCGAGCGCCGCGGCGATGCGCGCGACGAAGGTGCGCCCGCCGAGCGTGAGTTGCGCCTTGTCCGTGCCCATGCGGCTCGACGCGCCGCCGGCGAGGATGAACCCTTCGGCGTCAGACATGACGGATACGCTCAAGCGCCGCTGCTGGTCGGGATGGAAGGGACGCCGACTCTTGTGAGTGTATAACAAACGGCTTGTTTGGGGTTGATGACGAAGGCATCGCCCGCGAAAATTAACACGCCGCGCAAAGCGGCGGCAAGGCAGGCAGGCCGCACGCTCGCGTGGAAAAGTTTGAGGTTGATGCCGTTTAGGAGCGCGGCGTGTCCGCCCGCGATGACAACCTTTTCCCTGCCTTGACCATCTGAGAAAGCGGACGCTATAGTCGCTGTGGTTGTTTCGCGGGTGCGCCGGTCGGTTGCGGTAGTCGCACGCGGCGAGACTCTGGCCTTCGGTGCTCAAAGATGCTTCCCCCCGTTCCAAAAGGTATTCACATGAAAAAATTGTTTCGCCCCGCGCTGGCTTTGGCCTTCGCGCTCGTTCTGTCGGCTGTCTCCGTCCTGGCGCAAACCCCGGTTAAAGCTACGACCGGAAATCCGGCCGCGCCGGACGCACGCCTGTTTCCTCTGGAAGACGTGCGGGCGGGCATGAAGGCGCGCGCGTGGACGGTCTTTTCGGGGACGGAAGCCGAGGAGTTCGGCGTGGACATCATCGGCGTGCTGCCGGGTTTTCCCGCGCCGCGCCAGTCGGCGATCATCGGGCGTCTGACGGGCGCAAACGCCGTGAAGACGGGCGTCTTCGCAGGCATGTCCGGCTCGCCCGTCTACATTGACGGCAAGCTCATCGGCGCAATCGCGTTCAGTTTCCCCTTCTCGAAAGAGCCGATCTGCGGCATCACGCCGATCAAGCAGATGATCGACATCTTCGAGCGGCAGCAGGGAACCACGCGCACCGCGGGCGCGTCGCGCACGATGTCTTTCGCCAAACTCGCCTCGACCGACTGGCAGACCGATTGGCCGAAACCGGCCATCGCGGGCGGCACGTTCGCCGCGCCCGTCGCAGTGGGTTCGCCCTTAAACGCACTGCTCGGCCAGACCATCGCTCCTATTGCCACGCCGCTCGTCTTCAGCGGCATCAGTTCGGAAGCCCTCTCGCTCTACGCGCCGCAACTACAGGCGAACGGCCTGTTGCCCGTCGCGAGCGTCGGCGGCGCGGCCTCGATCACGCCGCTCGGGAAAGTGACCGATAAGACGCTCCCGCCCGGTTCGTCCGTCAGCGTCCAACTCGTGCGCGGCGATTATTCGCTCGCGGCCTTCGGCACGGTCACGTGGCGCGACGGTGAGCGCATCTATGCCTTCGGCCACCCGTTCCTCGGTCTCGGCGTCGCCGACATGCCGATGTCCGAGTCGAACGTCGTGACGGTGATTTCGAGCGTCAACAACTCCTTCAAACTCTCTTCGGCGGGTCAGATGGTCGGCGCGATCTCGCAGGATCGCGCCACCGGCATCTACGGCATGCTCGGCCACGCGCCCAAGATGATCCCCGTCAAGATCAATCTGCACACCAGCCGCGACCGCACCGAGACCTACACCTACGAGGTGGCGAACGATAAATTCCTGACGCCGATCCTCCTGAACATCACCATCTTCAGCACCATCGGCTCGACCGAACGCGCCCTCGGCGAATCGACCATCTCCCTGCGCGGCCAGATCGACGTCGCAGGGCAGCAGCCCATACGGCTTGAGCGTCGCTTCTCTTCGATGAACGCGGGCGCACAGACGGCCGCCTCCGTGGCCGTGCCGATGGCCGCGCTGCTCTCCAGCGGTTTCGACAATATAGACATCGGGCAGATCACGCTCGACATCACCTCGACCGACGAACGCATGTCGGGCACGCTCGACCGCATCGCGCTCGACCGCACCGAGGTCGGCCGCGGCGAGACGGTGGAAGTGCAGGCTTACGTCCGCACCGATTCGGGCAAGCAGTTCGTGCAGCGCATCCCCGTGAAGATTCCGGCGGACGTGCCGCTCGGCCAACTCGTCCTCTTCGTCGGCGACGGCGGCGCGCTGCAACAGGCCTCGGCCGCGCAGAACTTCGTGCCGAACGACCTGAGCCAACTCGTCGGCGCGATCAATAAGATCAAGAAGAACGACCGGCTCTACGTGAAACTCTTCCGCGTCACTTCCGGCGCGGTCATCGGCACGGACGAGATGCCGAATCTGCCGCCCTCCGTCATCGCCACGCTCAACAGCGACCGCACCTCCGGCGGCTTCACGCCCACCGCGCTCTCGCCCGTCTCCGAGCAGGAACTCCCGCCCGCAGAGTTCGTCATCGGAGGCCAGCAATTGATCGCCATCAACGTCGTGCGCTAAACGGCCAACTTCAAAATAAGAAGAGGCGAGAGCTTGCCGCTCTCGCCTCTTTTCTTTTCAACACACCGCCGGATTATTTCTTCCAGCCCACGAAAAGAAATCGTCGCTCCGAGTCCAGCATCTTGTCGGCCGTGTAACCGCGCAAATTTTGATCCGCATCCATTAACTCGGCGAGCGACGTTCCGCCGAACAGCAACAGTCTTGAGGCG
This sequence comes from Pyrinomonadaceae bacterium, assembly GCA_036389555.1. Lineage (GTDB taxonomy): Bacteria > Acidobacteriota > Blastocatellia > Pyrinomonadales > Pyrinomonadaceae > JAIVJZ01. The sequence goes on along the minus strand of DASVPS010000208.1, from coordinate 21,067 downwards.
GGCGGCGACCATTCGACCAGACGCGGGTACATCTCCGTGAAGCATTCAATCGCGCGGCAAGTTATCACGTCGCATTCGGGCGTGGGCGTCTGCTCGAACCTGTGTGCGATGACACGCGCCCGGTCTTGTAGTTCCAGACGGCTCAGGGCTTCGCGCAGAAACACGGCCTTTTTCGCAGAGGCTTCGACGAGCGTTGCGCTGATGTCCGGGCGCGCGATGAGGCACGGGATGATCGGCAACCCGCCGCCCGAACCCACGTCGCAGACGCGCGCTTCCTCAGGCATGTGCGCGCAGGCCGTGAGCGATTCCAAAACGTGGCGTGTGGCGAACTCCGCAGGCGAACAGGGCGCGACCAGATGCAGCCGCGCGTTCCACTTCAACAGGTGTTCGTAATAATCGCGCAGCCGCGCCCGCTCGTCCGCGCCCGGTTGCACGCCGTAGCGCGCGGCGTGCGTTTCGAGTGTTTCGGTGAATTCTTGCAGGTGCGTCCGCATCATCTCGCTTACCGGCTGGAATAAATCCCTCTCCTTGGGTTAGCTTAACGGAACTTCAAATTTCATGCACAGGGAAGAAACACAGGGATGAGCGAACGCTTGAGCGCGGAGCACGAACAACTCGGAGAGATCGTCACAGAGATCATCGCGCGTTATGCGCGCACGCTCGACGAGGTGCGCGTCTGTTCCGATGCCGCGCCCGGCGAACTCGAAAAAATGTTCGACGAGCCGTTGCCGCTCGAAGGCGCGGCGGCGCAGGAATTGTTCCGGCGCTTCGAGCGCGACATCGTGCCGCACGCGATGAACATCCCCAGCCCGCGCTATTACGGGCTATTCAACCCGACGCCGCTGCCCGTCGCCGTCTGGGCTGACGCGCTTGCGTCGGCCATCAATCAGAACGGCGCGGCGTGGCGCAATTCGCCCTCCGGGAGCGTCATCGAAGCGCGCGTGCTGCGCTGGCTCTGCGAAATCGTCGGCTACGGCGCGGACAGTTTCGGCACGCTCGCGAGCGGCGGGTCGGAGGCGAATCTGATCGCGCTCAAGTGTGCGCGCGACCACGCCGCAGGCTTCGTGCGCGACCGCGGCATGCGCGCTGCGCCGCTTCCGGCGAACCGGCCGGCCAACGACGCGGCGCGCGCGTCCGAGACGGCGGGCAACCTGATCGTCTATGCGTCGGAGCAGTGTCACTACTCGTTCGTCAAGAGCGTGGACATACTCGGCCTCGGCCGCGAGAATCTGCGGAAGGTCGCGACGGACGAGCGCTTCCACATTCGCACGGATGCCCTGCGCCGCGAGATCGAGCGCGATCTGGCGGCGGGCAATCTGCCCGTCTGCATCGCGGGCGCAGCGGGAGCAACTTCGACCGGCATCATCGACCCGCTCGACGAACTGGCCGATCTCGCACGCGAGTACAAACTCTGGTTTCACGTCGATGCGGCATACGGCGGCACGCTCGCGATGTCGGAAAAATACAGACACCGTCTGCGTGGCATCGAGCGCGCGGATTCCGTGACGATTGACCCGCACAAGTGGATGTTCGTGCCGTTCGCGGCGGGCGCGGTGCTCGTGCGCGAGGGCGGCGTCGTGCTGCGCGATGCGTTCGACATCACGCCGGAATATCTGAGCGAGGAACGCGGCGGCGAAGACGTGCCCTTCGACTTCTTCCGCTACGGCCAACTCGGCACGCGCCGCTTCAACGCGCTCAAAATCTGGTTTGCCCTGAAAACGCTCGGCACGCGCGGCTACGCAGAGATCATCGAACGGCAGATGGAACTCACGGAATATTTCGCCGCGCGCGTCGCCGCGCTCGAAGGCTTCGAGCAGGTCGGCGAAGTCGAGACGGCGGTGTGCTGCCTGCGCTTCGTGCCCGCACGGATGGGGGGCGCAGGGGGCGCAGAGTTAGACGCCTTGCAACGCGAATTGCAGCAGCGCATCGAAAGAAGCGGCGAGGCTTGGTTCTCGACCACGGTGCTCGGCGGGCGGCGCGCGTTGCGCGTGAACGTCAACAGCTTCCTGACGGAGCGGCATCACATAGATGATCTGTTAGAATTGCTCCGGCGCGAAAGCAACGAAGTGTTGAAAGCGAGAGAGGCTTTATGAGACTTGTCAAAACATTGGTCTTCAGCGCGTTGGTCTTTTCTCTCCTGTCTCCTCTGCCCGTCGCGCGGGCGCAGCGGGCGACCGGCGCGACAGCGCGTCGAGATGCGGCGGCGACTGACGCGCGTTCGCGGCCGGAGATCAAATCGCGCGCGGAGTTCGACGCCCTCGCCCGCGTCAACACGGACGCGGGCTACCCGCTGCCGCACGTCATGTACGTGATCGACCGCAAAGACCGCAACAAAATTTACTACGTCAACTCGAAGCGTTATCGCTTTCACAAGGATTTCATCAACGGCACATATCTCTCGCTGGAACGCGGGCGCGAGTTTTTCGAGAACAACTATCTCAAACCCAATCGCCGCTTCATCCTCGGCTCGCTCGCCTATCAGACGCCGCTCTCGCGCTGGACGTTCGAGTTCTGGGAAGGCGACCTGATCCCGGCCGAACAGATCAAACTCACGGGCGAGACGATCAATCGCACCTTCTTCGAGCGCGTCGCCTTCAAGCCCAACTCGATCAAGCAGGACGAAGCCTCGGCCGCGATTGATGGCCTCGAACGCATCTCCCAAAGCGAGATCGCGCGCGAGCAGGAGTATCAACCGCTCAACGTGGCGCGGGGCTTAGGGCGCATCCACATCATCAAGAAGCTGGACGAACACGTCGAGATCGGTTTCAACGAAATTCTCGTGCTCGACGAAGTGCCGGTGACGCTGCCGCCCGTCGCCGGGATCATCACCAGTCGGCCTTCGACGCCGCTCTCGCACATCAATCTGCTCGCCAAGTCGTGGGGCGTGCCGAACGCCTACGTGCGCAACGCCTCGGAACTATTCAAAGAGTATGACGGCTGGTGGGTCACCTTCGAGACGAAGGCGGGCAAGTACGAGATCAAGCGCGCCGACAACAACGCGCTCGACGAACACCTGAAGCGGCTCAAGGAGCGGCGCGACATCATGACGCCGCGCGCGAATCTCGCCGAGCGGCGGCTGCTCGATTTGCGACAGCAACGCGCACGCATGGCCGACGCTTACGGCGCAAAGTCGGCCAACCTCGGCGAAGTCGTGGGCGCGCGTCTGCGCAGCATCACCGTGCCGAGCGGTTTCACGATCCCGATCTATTATTACGACGAATTCATCAAGGCGAACAAACTCGACCAGCCCATCCTAGAGATGGTGGAGGAACACAAGTTCGTACACGACCCGGCCTACCGGCGCGAACGCCTCTCGGAGATGCGCGCGCGCATTCAGGGGGCGAAGATGCAGGACGAGTTGCGCGCAGCCATCCTCAAGCGCGTGCGCGCGGAATATCGTGGCAAGGGTTTGTTCGTGCGCAGTTCGACGAACGCGGAAGACTTGCCGAAGTTCAACGGGGCGGGGCTGTATTCGACCGTGCCGAACGTGCGCGATGAGGAGAAATTGATCGAGGCCGTCAAGACCGTCTGGGCTTCGGTCTGGAATTTTGAAGCCTACGAGGCGCGCGAGCGCGCCGGCATCGATCACATGCAGGTTTACCCGGCCGTGCTCATACAGGAAGGCATCAACGCAGACAGCGCGGGCGTCATGATCACGACCGATCCTTACGACGACACGAACCGCGACGGCATCTACATCAGCGCCAAACGCGGACTCGGAATCAAAGTGGTCGAAGGCAAAAAAATCGCCGAGCAGATCATCTTCCGCCCGCGCTCGCAGGCCGTGCGGGTGCTGACCCGTTCGGACGAAGAAAGCCTGTTAACGTTCGACGGAGAAGGCGGCGTCAAAGAGATTCCCATTAGCGGCGAACGCGCCGTCCTGACCGACGCGACGGTGCGCCGTCTCGCCCGCGCCGCGTCGCTCATCAAACGCCTCTTCCGCGGGCGCGAACAGGACATCGAATGGGTCTTCTACGGCGGTCAGGTCTACATCGTGCAATCGCGCCCGTACATCGCGGGAAGCTGAGAGGAAAGTAAATCGTGAATCGTAAATCGTAAATAGAGAAGAAAGGGTTTTTATCTATTCACGATTTACGATTTACGATTCACGGCTTTTTTATGATGAATCAAATGCGAGACTTTGCGGGTCTGTTGGGTTTGATGTGCGCGGCGCTGCTGTTGTGCGGCGCGTGCGGGAAGAGCGCGCCGCCCGTTGCGAACGTGAACGGCGGGACGAACACTGCCACGGGGTCGCCCGGCGGTGTGAACGGCAACGCGGCGGCTAATGTCGGCGGCGGGCAGGGTTTGGACACGTCGAAACTGGACGGGGAGATCGCCGCGCTCGAACAGCAGGCGGAGAAGAACCCGGACGACGAGACGACGCTCAACGCGCTGGCCGACGCTTACGTCCGGCGCGGCCACGCGCTTCACGAAGCGCGGCGTCTGACCGACGCCCTACACGATTATCAAAGCGCGCTCAAATACAGTCCCGGCCACGAAGAGGCCAACCTCCGCGTCGCGGAGATCACACAGGAGATCGGCGAGGAGCCGCACGCCGAAGACGGCAAACCCGTCGCGGTTCCGGCCAAGCCGGGAGCGAGTGAAAATTAATGCGGAATGAGATGACAGGAAACAGAAGTCAGAATACAGGAGTCAGAAGGAAGATCGGTGCGCGTTCTATTCTGACTCCTGTATTCTGACTTCTGTTTCCTCCTTCATCATTCATTATTGTTCAGAGGTGTCTATGGTTGAGAGCGTGTTCGTCGAAGGGTTGCTGGCGGGGCGCGTCGCGTTTGTGACGGGCGGCGGGACGGGCATCACGGGCGGGGTGGCGCGCGCGCTCTCCGAGGCGGGCGCGCGCGTGGCGCTCGTCAGTCGGAAGTTGGAGCACCTCGAACCGGCGGCCGAAGTGATTCGAGCGGCGGGCGGCGAGGCGTTGGCCGTGGCGTGCGACGTGCGACAGCCGGAAGAGGTCGAGCGCGCCGTGGCCGCGACGGTCGAACGCTTCGGCGGTTTGGACATCGTGGTCAACGGTGCGGCGGGCAACTTCCTCTGCGCGGCCGAAGAGCTTTCGCCGAACGGCTTCGGCACGGTGGTTGACATTGATCTGAAAGGCACGTTTAACGTCTGCCGCGCCGCGTTCGCCGAATTGAAGAAGCGCGGCGGCTCGATTTTGAACATCAGCGCGACGCTCCATTACATGGGGACGCCGTTTCAACTCCACGTCTCGGCGGCAAAGGCTGGCGTCGATGCGCTGACGCAGAATCTCGCGGTCGAGTGGGGGCGGCATGGCATCCGCACGAACGCCGTCGCGCCCGGCCCCATCGAAGACACAGAGGGCATGAAGCGGCTGCTCCCGCCCGCGCTCAAAGAGAAACTGCAACGCCGCATCCCCGCCGGCCGCTTCGGCCGGATCAGAGACATAGAGCAGACGGCAGTCTTCCTCTGCTCCGATGCCGCCAGTTTTATCAACGGCGCGATCATCGTCGTTGACGGCGGCCAGTGGCTCGCCGCCAGCAGTCTGCTGGGGAGCGATTAGTGGTTGGTAAATAGTGAATGGTAAGTGGTGAATGGTGGAGCATGCGTAGTATCCATTCACCCGGTTCACTATTCACCATTTACCATTTACCATTTACCATTCACCATTCACGGCTTTTATGCTTGAACTTCAACCCGCGACATTCGAGGATTTCGAGCGCGAGACGGCGCGGGGCAACGTCGTGCCGGTGGTGCGCCGCGTGCTGGCGGATTTGCAGACGCCTGTGGGCGCGTTTTTGCGCCTGGCCGAGGATGCGCGTTATGCGTTTCTGCTCGAATCGGTGGAGGGCGGCGAGCGCGTCGCGCGCTACTCGTTTCTAGGCATCGAGCCGGAGATGATCGTGCGCGGGCGCGGGGCGGACACGTTTGTCGAGCAACGGGGCGAGACCGAAGAGCGACGCGGCGTGCTCGTCACGGATTTCCTGCGCGAGTATTTCGGGCAGCACAAGCTGGCAGAGCGCGATCATCTCGCGCCCTTTGCGGGCGGCGCGGTCGGCTATCTGGCTTACGACGCGGTGCGCTGGTTCGAGCCGACGCTGGAAGATGTGGGCGCGGAGGCCGGAAGCGACGAGGCCGTGCTGATGTTCTTTCGCACCGTGCTCGCTTTTGATCGCGCGCGGCAACAGATCGAGATCAGTTCCGTCGTGTTCACGGAAGAGGCGGGCGAGAGCCGCGCGCGCCTGCGAGAACTTTATGAAGAGGCCGTGCGCCGGACTGAATCAATCGAGCTTGAGTTGCTCAACAGCAGTGCGCCCGCGCGCGCGGCGGAGCGACCGGCATCGAAGGACGCTCCGCCGCAGTTCGTTTCAAACTGGGAGCGGGCGGACTTCGAGCGCGCCGTCGAAACGATCAAGGAGCACATCGCGGCGGGCGACTGTTATCAGGCAGTGCTCTCGCAGCGCTTCACCACGGAGGTCGCGGCCTCGCCGCTCGAAATTTATCGCGCCCTGCGCGCGACGAACCCGTCGCCCTACATGTACTTCCTGCGGCTCGGCGACGAATCAATCGTCGGCGCGTCGCCGGAGATGCTCGTGCGTTGTCGCGGGGCGGAACTCGAATATCGCCCGATTGCGGGCACGCGACCGCGCGGCGTGAACGAGGCGGAAGATGCGCGGCTCGGCGCGGAGTTGCGCGCCGACGAGAAGGAAGTGGCCGAGCACCTCATGCTGGTCGATCTAGGCCGCAACGACCTCGGCCGCGTCGCCCGATTCGGCTCGGTCGAAGTCAGGGAATTGATGACGGTCGAACGCTACTCGCACGTGCAGCATCTGGTGACGAGTCTGTCCGCGCGCCTCAGAGACGACACCGACTGTTTCGACGCGCTGGCCGCCTGCTTCCCGGCGGGGACGGTGACGGGCGCGCCCAAAGTGCGTGCGATGCAGATCATCGGCGCGCTCGAACCCGATCATCGCGGCCTCTACGCGGGGGCGGTGCTCTATCTAGACTACGCGGGCAACCTTGATTCCTGCATCGCCATTCGCACCGCACGCATCCGCGGCGGGCGCGTAGAGGTGCAGGCCGGGGCGGGCGTCGTGGCGGATTCCGTGCCCGCGCGCGAGTACGAAGAGACGGTCAATAAGGCGCGCGCCATGCTCCGCGCCATAGAGATGGCCGAGCGTGGTTTGTGAGCGGGCGAGATGAAGAAGAATTGAATCATTGAATCATTGATCCATTGATCCATTTCTTCATTAGACCTCTTGCAAAAGTAATTAACAGAGGTTGAGTTCATAGTTGTGCAGCCCAGCGATTAAGTTGAAGCGTGCTGCGAATCGCTGCCTTCGATTGCGGTATCGCTCAGCAAGGATGCGGAAGATTTTCAAGCTCCGAATCACATGTTCGATGACCACGCGACGACGCGACAACTCACGATTGCTCTGCTTGCGCTCCGCGCTCAGTTCCGCGCGGGGCGGCTTCTTGTGCGGCGTCCGGCTGCGTGCGTGCAACTTTTGCAAACCCTGATAGCCGCTGTCGGCCAGCACTTCCAGGCTCGCGTGCGGCTCGACCCGACTGCGCCGGTAGAGCGCGAAGTCATGCACCTGCCCGCGCCCCTGTGTCGTGCAGATGACTTGTCGGGTCGCGCCGTCCACCACCACCTGACTCTTCAACGTGTGCCGCCGCCGCTTGCCGCTGTAGTACGAGTGTTGCTTTTTTTCGGGCGTTCTATCGAACTTTCGGTGACATCCACGACGATGAACTGGATCTGATGGTCTGCTGGCTGTAATACTTTCTTGCCCGGCAGCTTGAACGCCCGGCTCCGGGTCAAAATATCTTCCACCCGCCGGACGGTGCGGCAGACGCTCGACTCATGGATGCCCCACGAGCGGGCGAGATGGAAGAAGGTGCGATACTCGCGCCAATACTCCAAGGTCAGCAGCACTTGGTCTTCGACCGAGAGTTTAGTCGGTCGCCCTGAGAGGCGCCGCCGTCGCCGCAAGCAGTGAGAGACGACTTCGACCATGCGGTGAAAGGTCTCAGGCCGCACCCCGCAGTAGCGCTTGAAGGCTGGGGGAGGTAAATCTTTCACTTGTTCATAGCTCATCAGTGTGTCTCCTGCCGAGCTACGTTGTCGCATTAGTCAACCGACTTTTGCAAGAGGTCTATTGAATCAATGAACCGATGAATCAATGAATCAATGAATCAATCTCTTCTGATGAGTCGAGAGCGAGGGGCAATTGGTTGATGAGTGGTAAAATTTCGTTGCGACGAATGATGCCTTGCGTGATTGCGCTTGCGCTTCTGGCCGCGTGCGGCGGTTGCATGCGGCAGCCGAGCGAGAAGGTGAGTCCAGAGACGGCGCGGCGCGAGTTGGCTCTGCGCGGCATTGATTTCAAAGAGGCGGAGTTCGTCAGGTATGCGGCCGACGGCGACGCATGGGCGGTCAAACTTTTTCTCGCCGCCGGCATGAGTCCCGACGTGCGCGGCGAGCGCGGAGACAGGCCGCTCACGGCGGCGATCATTAACTCGCGGAAGGCTGTGGTCAAACTCCTGCTCGAACAGAGCGCCGACCCGAACGTGCTCGACCGCGACGGGAAGACGCCTCTGATCCGCGCCGCGAAGGCAGGAGATCGGGAACTCGTGCGCGCCCTGCTCGACCGTCGCGCAGACGTGAACATGCGCGGGCTGGAAAATTTCACGCCCTTCGTTTATGCGCTTAGCCTCTCGGACACGCAGATCGCGCAAGACTTGCTCGAACGCGGTGCGGACATCAACGCGAAAGACGATTCGGGCGGCACGCCCCTGTCCTGGGCGGTCTTTTACGGGCACAAACCGCTCGTCGAGACGCTCCTGGCGAAAGGCGTCGACCCGAACACGACCAACAAAGTCGGCGGCACGCCGCTGATGATCGCCGCCGCGAAAGGCAACGCCGAGATCGTGAACCTGTTGCTGAAAAGCGGCGCTAAGCCGAACCTGAAAGACAGGCAAGGCCGCACGGCGCGGCGGTTCGCGCTCGACAGTTACCACACGGAAGTAGCAGAGTTGCTGGTGGAGAAAAGATAGTCAGCAGACAGTTGTTCGTGGTCAGTCGTCCGTCGCATGTGTTTATCGTGCGAGTTGCCGATGGTCGGGACGAATAACCGGCGATGGACAACCGATAATTGACTACGGACAACTGACAAAGAACAACTGACAAAGAACAGCTTCTTATGATCTTCGTCATAGACAACTACGATTCGTTTACGTACAACCTCGTGCAGTATCTCGGCGAGCTGGGCGCGGAGCTGGTCGTGCGCCGCAACGACGAGGTGACGTTGGAAGAGATCGAGCGAGAGTTTCGTCCCGACAAGATACTGATCTCACCCGGCCCCGGCGAACCGAAGGACGCAGGCATCACCTCTGCGGCCATCAAACATTTCGCGGGGCGCGTGCCGGTCTTCGGCGTCTGTTTGGGACATCAGGCCATCGGCGAAGTTTATGGCGGGCGGGTCGTGCGCGCGCCGCTGCCCATCCACGGTAAACCGGCCGAGATCGAACACGACGGGCGCACGGTCTTTGCGGGGCTGCCGCAGCGGTTCAAGGCCGGTCGCTATCATTCGCTCGTCGTCGAGCGCGCCACGCTGCCCGCGTGTCTCGAAGTCTCTGCGACCACGGCCGACGGTTTGATCATGGGCTTACGCCATCGCGAGTTGGACGTAGAGGGCGTGCAGTTTCATCCCGAATCGATTTTGACGACGGAAGGGAAGCGTCTGCTCGCGAATTTCCTGAACGGACGGTAGACGGCTGTTAGTAGTCGGTTGTCCCTTGTTCGCGCCGCCCCGGCTCGAATGATAAACATACTCTGCAACGCGCGACCGGCAAACGACTGACGACTGACAAGCAGACACCAAGATATATGACTAACGATAGACCATCCTGGCTTTTACCGACGCCCGCGCGCAGGGATCAGCCCGCGGCGGGCGCACCCTTGCGCGCGCTGTTGCTGCGTTTGATGCGCGGCGAGAATCTGACGCGCGCGGAAGCCGCCTCGCTGCTCGACGCCCTGCTCGACGAGAGCGCGACGGACGCGCAGATCGCGGGCGCGCTCGTCGCGCTGGCGCTGAAGGGTGAGACGGTCGAAGAGTTGACGGGGATGGCCGGGGCGATGCGCGCGCGCTCCGTGCGTATCTCGACCGCGCACGAACGTTTCATAGACACCGCCGGAACCGGGTCGAGCGCGGCCAAGACTTTCAACGTCTCGACCGCCGCAGCCTTCGTCATCGCGGGCGCGGGGCTGCCCGTGGCGAAGCACGGCAGTCGCGCCGCCACGAGCCGTTCGGGGAGCGCCGATGTTTTGAGCGCACTCGGCGTAGGCGTGACGGCCACGCCCGCCGTGTCTGAGACATGCCTCAACGAACTCGGCATGTGCTTCATGTTCGCGCCCCTGTATCACGGCGCGACGGCGCGCGTCGCGGGCGTGCGCCGCGAGCTTGGCGTCCACACCACTTTCAACCTGCTCGGCCCGCTGACGAACCCTGCGGGCGCGCCGCGACAGATCATAGGCGTCTGGCACGCCTCGCTCGTCGAACCGCTCGCGCGCACCCTCGCCGCTCTCGGCACGGAGCGCGCATGGGTCGTCCACGGCCGCGACGGTTTGGACGAGATCACCATCAGCGACAAGACGCTCGTGGCCGAAGCGAAAGACGGAGAGGTGAACACGTTCGAGATCGCGCCCGCCGATTTCGGCATCACCCGCGCCAACCTCGAAGAGTTGCGCGGCGGCGACGCGGAGATGAACGCGAGCATCATTCGCAGCGTACTCGCGGGCGAGCGGCGCGATGCGGCGCGTTCGCTCGTCATCGCCAACGCGGCGGGAGCGCTCTACGTCGGCGGCGCGGCGGCGAGTTTGGCTGATGCCGCCGTGCTCGCCGCAGAGAGCATTGACGACGGCCACGCGCTCGATAAACTCCGGCAACTCGCGGAAGCGACCAACTCATGACGGGCACGCCTGATTTTCTCACACGCATCATCGAACAGAAGCGCGTCAGACTGGCGCGCGCAAAGAGCCTGCGGACGCTCGCAGAGGTGCGCGAGGAGGCTTTGAGCGTGCGCCGTGCGGCGGGGCATGCACATGCGCTTCGCGCCGCGCTCGCAGGCGAGCAGGGTTTCAACGTCATCGCCGAAATCAAACGCGCCTCGCCCTCGCTCGGCGACATACGCCGCGACGCTTCGCCCGCTCAAATCGCGCTCCGTTACGAGGCCGGGGGCGCAGCCGCGATCTCCGTCCTCACCGAAGAGGATCATTTCATGGGGGCGCTCGAAGATTTGCAGGAGGTGCGCGCCGCCACGTCTCTGCCGCTGCTGCGCAAAGATTTCATCTTTGACGAGTGGCAACTGTACGAGGCCGCCGCGGCGCGCGCAGACGCGCTGCTGCTCATCGCCGCCGCGCTCGACGACGCGACGCTCGCGCGCCTTCGCCGCATCACCGAAGACGAACTCGGCATGGACGCGCTCGTCGAAGTTCACACGCTCGAAGAGTTGCGGCGCGCTGCCGTTTGCGGCGCGGGCGTCATCGGCGTCAACAATCGCAACCTGCACACTTTTGAAGTGTCGCTCGAAACTTCCGTCGAACTGATCGAGGGTGCGCCGCCGGGCGCGCTCCTCGTCAGCGAAAGCGGTTTGCGCACGCACGCCGACCTGCGACGCCTCAAGTCGCTCGGCTATCAAGGCTTTCTCATCGGCGAGACCTTGATGCGCGCGGGCGATCCGGCCGCAGCCCTCAGCGCATTGCTGGCGGAAGGGACGGTTGAAGAGTGAGTTTGAAAATCCAACTTTTGAGAGTTCGTTTAAAAGTTCAAATGTGAAAGTCCGTAGCACGTAAGCGGTATGGTGAAAGTCAAAGTCTGCGGCATTACGAATCTGGCGGATGCGCTGGCGGCGGTCGGGGCGGGGGCGGATGCGCTCGGCTTCAACTTTTACGCGCGCAGCCCACGTTACGTCGCGCCGGCGGAGGCGCGCCGGATCATCGCGGAGTTGCCGCCCACGGTGCTTTGCGTCGGCGTGTTCGTCAACGAAGACAGCGCGGCGACGGTGGCACGCATGGCGGAGGAGTCGGGCGTGTCGGCAATTCAGTTGCACGGCGACGAGTCGCCGGAGTACTGCGGCGCGCTCGGCGGGCGCGAGGTGATTAAAGCCCTGCGCGTCGGGAAAGATTTTGCGCCTGAAGAGGCTGCGCGCTATCCGGCGGAGTCGATTTTGCTCGACGCTTACAATCCGCACGCGCGCGGCGGGACGGGCGAGACGTTCGACTGGACGCTGGCGCGACGGACGCGCGAAGTGGTGGCGCAATTGTATCTTGCGGGCGGTCTCACGCCGGAGAACGTCGCCGGTGCGATCAACGCCGTCGCGCCCTATGCCGTTGATGTGTGCAGCGGCGTGGAACTCGCGCCCGGACGCAAAGATGCGGCGCGCGTGCGCGCTTTCGTCGCGGCGGTGCGCGCGTGCGAGAAAAAGTCTTGACGCCGAGCCGCCCGTTTAAGGTATGCTGTCGGCGTATCGTTTGTGAGACGCGCGCCGCCGAGTATGTCCGCGCGGCGTGTGTCAGCCCCCAATCCTCCTGCTTGGTTGTTCAATAAAGAACTTGCCCTTCAACGAAAATCATGAGCGCCAGAACCGCGCGAGAGATTAGCGAACAGGCGAACTCACGCGAACAGGGTCGCGTGCTCGTCGTGACGGACGAGCCGGCGCGCGCCGCTTCGCTCGATGCGCTGGGGCGCGCCGGTCTGGCCGTCGTCGGCGTCGCTGGCGGCGCGGCGGCCATCGTCGCCCTGCGCAAGTCGCGACCGCACGTCGTCGTCGCCGACACGAGTCTCAAGGGCATCAGCGCCGACGAGTTGACCCGGCACATCGTGTGCGAGCAGCAGGGCGTGCCGCTCATCCTCTTCGGCGACACGGAAGCCACGGCCGAACGTCGCCACGCCACTCTGGCGGCGGGCGCGTTCGACTATTTCCGCCTGCCCACAGAACTTCCGCTGCTCCTCGCACGCACCGAGCAACTCGTCAAACTCAAACGCGAAAGGGATCGCCTGCGCGCCGAAGCCGACCGCGACTACCTGACCGGACTCGCCAACCGACGCCGCTTTCGCACCGCGCTCGGCCAGGAACTCGAACGCTGGCGGCGTTACCAGGTCGCTTGCTCGCTCCTGCTCGTCGATATTGATTTCCTCAAGCGCGTCAACGACACGCACGGCCATTCGGCGGGCGATGCCGTCATACGCCACGTGGCCGCCGCACTCACCGAACTCTCGCGCGACAATGACACGGCGGCGCGCCTCGGCGGCGAGGAGTTTGCGCTCCTTTTGGCGGGCGCAACCGAAACGAACGCGGTGGCCGCCGCCGAGCGTCTGCGTGAAGCCGTGGCGGCGCACGAGTTGGAGAGCATCGGTTTCGTCACCGTCAGCATCGGCGTCGCCTCCTGCCCCGCGCACGCCAACTCCGAGCGCACGCTCTACGCCGCCGGCGACGCAGCCCTCTATCGCGCCAAAGGCGAAGGGCGCAATCGTTCGACCCTCGCGCCCGCCCTCAGTTCGACGACCGCTCCGGTGTTATAATCACGCAACATAATTTTTGTTCGTAAGTTGACATGCGATCATCGGGGCGGCGACAAGTCCGCACCTCGCGTCTCTACTTTTTGACTTGAACGGCAGCTAACTCGAACCGGCGCGGATCAGTCCCGCCTCCACACTTTATATGTCCGAAAATTTTCTCACACAGCCCGACGAGCAAGGCCATTGGGGCGTCTATGGCGGCCGCTATGTGCCGGAGACGTTGATGGCTCCGCTCGAAGAATTGAACGCGGCCTATGCGGCCGTGCGCGAAGACGAGACGTTTCAGGCGGAGTACGCCGCGCTGCTGCGCGATTTTTCCGGCCGCCCGACGCCGCTTCACTACGCCGCGCGTCTGACCGCGCTCGCAGGCGGCGCGCGCATCTTCCTCAAACGCGAAGACCTCTCGCACACGGGTTCGCACAAGATCAACAACGCGCTCGGTCAGGTGTTGCTCGCGCGGCGCATGGGCAAGCGGCGCATCATCGCAGAGACCGGCGCGGGGCAGCACGGCGTGGCGACGGCGACCGTCTGCGCGCTCTTCGGTTTGCAATGCGTCGTCTACATGGGCGCGGAAGACGTGCGGCGGCAACGCCTGAACGTCTTTCGCATGGAGTTGCTCGGCGCGGAGGTGCGCGAGGTAAACGCGGGCGCGCGCACTTTGAAGGACGCCATCAACGAAGCCCTGCGCGATTGGGTGACGAACGTGGCCGACACTTACTACCTGCTCGGCAGCGCGCTCGGCCCACACCCTTACCCGCTCATGGTGCGCGATTTTCAGAGCGTCATCGGGCGCGAGGCGCGCGCGCAGTTCACCGAACGCGAGGGCGGCCGCCTGCCCGACGCGCTCGTGGCCTGCGTCGGCGGCGGGTCGAATTCAATCGGATTGTTTCACCCATTCCTGAGTGATGCGGGCGTGCGTATGTTCGGCGTCGAGGCGGGCGGGAGCGGCGACGGACTCGGCGAGCACGCCGCGCGCTTCAACGAGCGGGGCGGCGGGCGTCCCGGCGTCTTGCAGGGCACGATGAGTTACGTCTTGCAGGACGAGGGCGGGCAGATCGCCGCGACGCATTCGATCTCCGCCGGACTCGATTATCCGTCCATCGGGCCGGAGCACGCATTTTTGCACGATGCGGGGCGCGTCGAATACGTCGCCGCTTCGGACGCGGAGGCGCTCGCGGCCTTCCGCACTCTGTCCGAGCAGGAGGGCATCATCCCGGCTCTGGAATCGGCGCACGCCGTCGCCTACGCATTGAAGTTGGCGCGCGAGTTGAAGCCGGAGCAAGTGATCCTCGTGAACCTGTCGGGGCGCGGCGACAAAGACGTGCAGAGCGTGGCCGACACGGCTCGGCCGGAGAACCCGTCTGAGCGCGCGCACGGTGAAACGGTGGGAGGCGTCGAACTGCCTTGAGTCGCATCGCGAAAACTTTCGCGCGCCTGAGAGAAGAGAATCGGCGCGCCTTTATCCCCTTCATCACGGCCGGCGACCCCGATCTGGAAACGACACGCGCGCTCGTCGTGGAACTCGCACGCGCGGGCGCGACGTTGATCGAACTCGGCGTGCCCTTCAGCGATCCGATGGCCGATGGGCCTGTCATCCAGCGCGCGTCGGAGCGCGCTCTGCGGCAGAGCGTGGGCGTCGCAGAGGTGTTGGACGTGATCCGAGAGGCGCGGCGCGAGACGGACGTGCCCGTAGTGCTTTTCAGTTACTACAATCCTTTGCTGCAATTCGGCGCGGAGCGCCTGTGCGCAGAGGCGCGGCGCGCGGGGGTGGACGGCATGCTCGTGACCGACCTCGCGCCCGAAGAGGCTGTGGAGTTTGCGGCGACGCTCTCGCAGCACGAACTCGACCTCATCTTTCTGGTTGCGCCAACCTCCACCGATGAGCGACTACGCCGCATCGCCGAACGCGCGAGCGGTTTCATTTACGCAGTCTCGCGTGCGGGCGTCACGGGCGTCCAGAGCGCGTTGAGCGCGGAGGCCGAGCGGCTCGTCGGGCGCGTGCGCGCCGTCACCGATTTGCCCGTCGCCGTCGGCTTCGGCATCTCGACGCGCGAACAGGTGGCCGACGTGTGGCGCTACGCAGACGGCGCCGTAGTCGGCTCGGCCATCGTCGCGGAGATCGAACGACAGGGCGACACACCCGACGCGGTCGCGCACATCGGCCGATTCGCGCGCGGCCTTTTGCCGTCTTAAACGGTGACGGCAAAAACCTCCGAACCGCGCTCGACTTGGGCGCATCCGTTGGCGTATCCTAACGCCGCAATCGAGACCCGGAGACGCCCCACGCGGCACGAATAACCCTGTGGCGGTCGGGTGTTGCAAACCTCACTTTCGGTGAAAATAAATTTGTTGCATACATGAAACAGCGTTCCATTCTTGCGTTGTTTGTGCTATACTGCCTTCCGGTTCGCTGGTCGGACGCACAAATTAAATGTGAGAAGAGGGGACAGAAAGAGTGATTACGACAATGGCTGATAGCAAACAGAGCGAGCGCGGCAAGGCCGTCGAGGCGGCGCTGCTCAATATCGAGAAGAAATTCGGTAAGGGATCGATCATGCGTCTCGGCGAGCGGGAAGTCGCGGACATTCTGGCGATCTCGACCACCGCGCTCTCAATTGACGCGGCCATCGGCATCGGCGGCGTCCCGCGCGGGCGCGTCGTGGAAATTTACGGCCCTGAGTCGTCGGGCAAGACGACGCTTGCGCTGCACATCGTTTCGGAAGCACAGCGCGTCGGCGGCGTCGCCGCCTACATCGACGCAGAGCACGCGATGGACGCGGAGTATGCCGGGAAACTCGGCGTGAACATTGACGACCTGTTGATCTCGCAGCCGGATTCGGGCGAGCAGGCTTTGGAAATTTGCGAGGCGCTCGTGCGCTCGAACGGCGTGGACGTGATCGTCATCGACTCGGTGGCGGCGCTCGTGCCGCGCGCGGAGTTGGACGGCGAGATGGGCGACAGCCTGCCGGGCTTGCAGGCGCGTCTGATGTCGCAGGCCTTGCGTAAGCTGACGGCCGTCGTCTCCTCTTCGAACACGACTTTGATCTTCATCAACCAGATTCGCGAGAAGATCGGCGTCATGTTCGGCTCGCCTGAGACGACGACGGGCGGCCGCGCGTTGAAGTTCTACTCTTCGCTTCGCCTCGACATCCGCCGCATCGGCGCGATCAAGGACGGCGACCGCGTGGTGGGCAACCGCACGAAGGTCAAGGTGGTGAAGAACAAGGTCGCGCCGCCGTTCCGCGAGTGCGAGTTCGACATCATGTACGGCGAGGGCATCTCGCGCGAGGGCGACTTGATCGATCTCGGCGTGTTGCACAAGATCGTGGACAAGTCGGGCGCGTGGTTCTCCTACAAGGGCGAGCGGCTCGGGCAGGGGCGCGACAACTCGAAGCAGACCTTGAAGGACAACGTGGAACTGCGCAGTCGGATCGAGAGCGAAGTGCGCGCCGCGCTCGGCATCCCCGTCAGCGAGACGGCGGATGAGAAGGCCGAGAAGGCGGAGAAAGCCGACAAGTCCAAAAAGGCCGAATCGGCCGCGAACAACTAAAAGTTAAGTCCGCGCGTGCAAACGCCTACATCGAACCGCCGTCGAGTCGTCTTCCACTAAATGTGAGACGATTCGACGGCGGTTCGTCTTGTGACTGTCTACTTTAAAGCGGATCATGACATGAAGACGTTTCAGAAAGTGTCTGCTGCGCGGCAGGCCGATTCGACAAGAACACGCCCGGCGGGGGAAGATGGGTCTTGATGAAAAAGGCTGTGCTCGTTCTTCTGTTGCTCGTCGTAGGGCTTGTCTGCGGCGTGGCGGGTTGGTCTCGGTTGCTCAGGGCTAACGCAAGTGAGTACAGGGTTTTTGAAAGCCCCGATAGTAACTTCAAGGTGGTCGTCTATCGAATTCCTGAATTTCACACAGTCTTTCCGGGGCAGGCGGGCGACGCCGCGGGTTATATTCGTCTTTATGATAAGGCCGGGGTTGTGCTGGCGGAAAAAGATGTGGAAATGGTGAACAGCGTTGACCAGGTCTATTGGGAAAAAGATAGCGTTGATGTCAAGTTAGTCGGCGTCTGGACGCTGCCTCCGCAAAAATGATTCGGCCGAGACATTTAATATTCCCTGCCTCTCTACACTGACCCGGACACTCACCGGCTTTTGTCTCTTTACAGCGCGAAGCCCTCAAAGCATAATCGTTGCCGCTCGACGCAAACTTGCAGCACATACATGACCAACTCCATTCTCATCAAGGGCGGCGCGATCATCACTTTGGACGCGGACGATCTGGTCGTGACGGGCGACGTGTTGATTCGCGACGGCCGCATCGTATCCGTCGGCGAGACGACCGAAGACGCGGACGAGGTGATAGACGCGCGCGGCGCGGTCGTGCTGCCCGGCTTCGTGCAGACGCACATACATCTCTGCCAGACGCTCTTTCGCGGCGCGGCCGACGACCTACCTTTGATCGATTGGTTGAAACAGCGCGTCTGGCCGCTTGAGGCCGCGCACACGCCCGCCTCCGTACGCGCTTCGGCGCGGCTCGGCATTGCGGAGATGATCAAGGGCGGCACAACTACAGCCCTCACGATGGAGACGGTGCATCACACGGCGGAAGCTTTCCGCGCCGTCGAAGAGACGGGCTTTCGCGCCACGGTCGGCAAGTGCATGATGGACGAGGGCGACGACGTGCCCGCCGAGCTGTTCGAGCGTACGGACGACTCTGTGCGCGAATCGCTGGCGCTCGTCGAAGAGTGGCACGGGCGCGCGGAAGGACGCATCCGCGCCTGCTTCGCGCCGCGCTTCGCCGTAAGTTGCACGCGCAAGTTGCTCGAACAGGTTGCACGCCTGTCGCGCGAACGCGGTGTGCTCGTTCACACGCACGCTTCCGAGAATCGCACGGAGATCGAGATGGTCGAGCGTGCGACGGGGCAGCGCAACATCGAATATCTCGCCTCGCTCGGTCTCGCCGCGCCTCACGTTGCGCTCGCACACTGCGTCCACCTGAACGCAGACGAACTTGATATTCTCGCGCGCACCGGCACGCACGTCCTGCATTGTCCCTCATCGAACCTCAAACTCGGTTCGGGCATCGCGCCCATCATGGAGATGCTCGCGCGCGGCATCTCCGTCTCGCTCGGCGCGGACGGCGCGCCCTGCAATAACCGCCTGGACATGTTCACGGAGATGCGCACGGCCGCGCTGCTGCAAAAGATGACGCACGGCGCGGACGCTCTCTCAGCGCGACGCATGCTGCGCATGGCGACGATTGACGGCGCACGCGCGCTCGGACTTGAGCAGGAGACGGGAAGTTTGGAGGCGGGCAAGCGCGCCGATTGTATCGTCGTCGAACTCGACCGCCTGCACCTGACGCCGCGCCCAGACATAGTTTCGGCCACAGTCTATGCGGCGGAGGCCGCCGACGTGAGGACGGTCTTGATAGACGGTCGCATCGTTATGCGCGAGAGGGAACTGACGACGTTGAGCGAGCGTGAAGTGATCGCCGAAGCGAACGTGCAAGCGAAACATCTGTTTCAACGCGCTCGACTCGGCGGAGAGATTTGAAAGATGACCAGTTGCGTTTGCACGCACGGAGCGCACAGGCAGTCGGCTGCCGTTACTTAATAGAGGCGACGCAATTCATGGTCTCAAAAGAAGACGGTCTGAGGCAAAAGTTACCCTTCGGCAAGAGGCTTGAGTTCGGGATGCCGCGCGGCATGAGGTTATTGCTCGACGCACTCAGGCTGAGGGGGCTGGCCGACGGCGAACCTCTGCAAAGATGGCCTGACCTGACCGGCGCGGGCAACGACGGCGTGACGGCCAATGCGGCCGACCGTCTTACTTATCACGCGGCCGAGTGGGAAGACGGGCTGCCCTACGTGTCCGCCGCCGACGCGACGAAGCAGATGACCGTTCCCGTTCCGGCGGGCGCGCAACGGACGTTCTTCGTCGTCGCGCGTCTACAGTCGGCCTTTCCCTTCGCTTACCTGTTGAAGTTCAATGTGAACAATCACATGTTTTCAGGGCCGCATCCGGGGTCTGGTTGGGGTTGGTATAAGAAAGCGGGCGAGCAGGGGACGCGGCCGGTCGGTTATTCTCTGGAGTGGTCAGTGCTCTGCATGCGTCAGAATTCGGCCAACAGCATCACGTTCTTCGTGGACGGTCTGGCGGTCGAAACCATCACGCCTGCGGAATCGCCGTCGGCCTTTACGGAATTTACACTGGGGCCGGGGGCGGGTCGCGTGCGGCAGGTCTGCATGTTCGACCGCGCGCTGTCGGACGCGGATGTCCTGCGTGTGACGGATCGGCTGCGCAGTTACAACCGCCTCTCTTATCGCTACGACTACATTGACTTCCTCACCACGCCCGCGCTCGTCGTACGCAAAGATGGCTACCAGACGACGCGCCCCCTCATCATCCTGAATCACGGAGCCGGGTTGACCGAACGACAGTTCCAAGACCTGCCCGCTTATCGCCCGCTGCTCGACGCGCTGCTCGACGAAGGTTACATCGTCGCCGCTTCGCGCCTGACGGACAACCCCGCCACCGGCGCTAACAATTGGGGCAATCAAGCCGCCATCAACGCGAACGTGGAGATGTTCGGCTACGTCAGAGACCACTATCGTGTGAACCCCGAACAGGTCATCATGATCGGCAGTTCGATGGGCGGTCTGGCGACGATGCTGGCCTTCGCAGACGGGCGCATCCCCTTGCGCGGCGCGGCCTTGTACAGCGCGGTCTTAAACCTGCGCCATCAATACGACACCAACCCTTTTATGGCGCGTGCGATCAGGACGGCCTACGGCATCGCCGATAACGGCTCGGACTACAACGCCAAAACCGCCGGCCACGATCCGATCCTCCGCCCGCCTTCAACCTACGCGGGCTATCGCTTCCGTCTCTACTCCGCGCCCGACGACCTGCTCGTCTCACATGAAGACAACACCGAGGCCATGTCGGCTTTAATCGGCGGGCTGGCAACGGAGGCCGGCGTCATACAGTTGAGCGGAGGCCACGACGCCAACGTCCAGATAACAATCGCCGACCTGCTCGCCTTCCTCCGCCGCTGCTTCGCGTGATCAAAGGTCAAGGGTAAAAGGTAAAGGGCGACGAGTCACAAGCTCGTTGCCCTTCGTGCATTGGCCGAAAATTTGTCTGACGTTTTTCC
Source organism: Pyrinomonadaceae bacterium (assembly GCA_036389555.1). Lineage (GTDB taxonomy): Bacteria > Acidobacteriota > Blastocatellia > Pyrinomonadales > Pyrinomonadaceae > JAIVJZ01. Next base: position 349 of record DASVPS010000208.1, on the reverse strand, counting down.
TCCACTCAAATGTAACGACAGAGTTTTCAGGGACTTTCAGAGAGCGAGCGGGGCAGTGTGACGGGCGTAAATATTGGGGAAAAAGGTTGTTTATTCGGGAAAAAAGCTGTGCCAGCTCGAATGGAGCGAAACCGGGGGGCGGTTCGGCGTCCGAGCTGGCACGGGCGGGCGTCTAAGTATCCGTTTCGGATGTTGTCTTGCGACCGGCCGGCTTGTGGTGGCCGGCTCATCCCAAACAGGTGGGATTATACACGCCTTCACAAAACTGTCAACGTTTTTTTGTGACTAATTCGACAAAACTCGCGAACGACAACGCAAAGTTGACAGCAGACTCCTTACTGTCCTTCGT
>DASVPS010000207.1:0-9965 GCA_036389555.1 Pyrinomonadaceae bacterium | reverse complement strand
TTACGGGCGGCGAAAGCTCGCACCAGCGCCAGACTCGACGAAGCGATTAAGCAAGCCTTCGAGACCATCACCGCCTCTGATGCTCGTGCGTGGTTCAAACATTGTGGCTATGCCTTACGTTAATTTGAAAACCGCTCTAATCAGCCAGCGTCGAGGCGGGGACGGGAACGCGGCGGAAGCCCGTGATGCGGCTCGTCCAGTATTCGTTGAAGGGCGAATAGGTGACGCCCTGGCTGGTCGAAGCGTGATAGAAGCCGTTCGCGTCGGCGACGATGCCGACGTGCTTGAGATTGTTGAAGAAGACGAGCGTGCCGAATTTGTACTTCTCGTCGTCGCTGACGGGATTGAAGTTCGCCCAGAAGTTGCGCGCGCTGCCGCGCTCGAAGTTGACGCCCGCCGATTGAAAGACGCTCCACACGAAACCGGAACAGTCGAACACGCGCGGCCCCTCTGTGCCGTAGACGTAGGGCGCGCCGATGCGCGTGTCAATCGCAGCCATCATCATCTGATTGAACTCAAACAGGCGCGGGGCGATGAGCCGTGGCTTGACGAGTTCGGTTTCGTATCTGCTGACGCTGGCGGGCGTGGCCTCAGAGACGACGAACACGTCTGTCTCAAGACGACTCGAACCATCGGGCTGTGTGGCTTGTGCGACCTGACGCGGGCGGGATAAATCGGTCTGCGCGACCGCGCCAAAGGCGAAGAGGCAGAGGGCGAAACAGGCGGCCAGCGCGCGGGGGAACGGGGTTTTTACAGACATAGAACGGGGGCTTCTTGCTCCTTATTCAAAATCCACAATTGCTTTTGGAAACTTCCGGGGTGGGAAGGCATGTGCGCTGCATTTTGTGCAGCCAGAACATCTTACAGTTGCAACATGATTGAAACAAGAGGCAATGTGACTGTTTTGTGACAAGGCATGGCCGCAAAGCATTCGGTGGACTAAAACTAACCACGAACTCAAGCGCGAATTGGTTCAAGTTGAACGATTCGTGCAGAGACCATGCACTAATAGTTCTGGCGAGCGAACAATTTGCGTGTTTGAGACGGAAGAAGGTGGATATATTTTTGTGCGTTCGTGATAGCATGCGGCGGCGCGAGAGAGGACGCGGACTATGTTATTCATCGAAAGCAAAAGTCTTGATTACGCGGTTGACGGCGCGACGCGCACGTCGCTGCTGGAAAGTTTGCAGGAGCAGGGATTCGTGCCGTTGATTCGTTCGGCGCGACTACACCTGTACGAGACGGCGCTGGCGGGCGCGGAGGGCGCTCTCTCTCTGGAGACGGCGCTCGCCGCTCGCGCGGAAGCGGAGACGGAAGCGCCCTACGTGCGCGGCGATCTGTTCTGCGTGGAAGACTACGCGCACTTTCTGTTGTTCGGCGACGAGCCGGGCGAAGGTGTGCGCGCAGGGATCGTCTACGAAAGCGGGACGGCCGACCCGCTCGAAAAGCTCGACGCCTTTTGTCGCAGCGTCGGCGAGTCGCTCGGTGCGGCGCGCGGCGTCGGCGCGTCCGGCGCGTCGAACGATGGTGGCGCGTCTGAGGGTGCGTCGGCCGCATCCGGCGCGTCGGAATGGGAGATGCGCCCGGCGCGCATGTCCGAGAGTTTCCGGCGCTTCGCGGAGGACGTGAACGCGACGCCCACGGGCGCGCGCGGCGAGATGGTCGAGGGGTGGCTGCGCACTTCGGGCATGCTCGAAGATTCGCAGGCGCGCGGCTTTCTGCGCCGCCTGAGCGAAGCGCACAAGGAGGGGCGCGCCCCTGCGGTGCTCGCCACGGGCGACGAGAGCGTGCCCGACGCTCTACTCAACCGGCTCGCCGAAGTGGGTTTGTTGAAACGTGAGATTCTGGTCAGTTGCCGTAAAGACGGGCGCGCTCTGTTTCGCCTGCCGTCGCCGGACGCCTTCTCAGTCCTGAGCGGCAGCAACGCCGTCTGCAACGAATGCGGCGCGGCCATTGCCGACGAGCGCGCCGAAGAAGTGACCGTGCCGACCTCTCTGACCGCGACGCTGCTGCAAGACGGCGCATGGCTCGCCACACATCTGCGCTCGCTCATCTCCAAACTCGGCGTGCCCGACAAGCAGATCGTCGCGCGTCCCACGGGGGGCGACGGCGAGGTACGCCTGATGGCGAACGTCTGCGGCGAAGCGTTTCTCTTCCTCCTGCACGACGGCGACTGGACGACCGCACAGGCGCGGCGCGCGCTCGACGAGCATGCGAAAATCGAGAGCGCGCATCTCGTGCTCGTCGCGACGGGCAAGATACAGGAGGACGCGCGCGGCCGTCTGCGCGAACACGCGCGGCGGCGCACGCAGGGCGGGCGCGAACTCGAACTGATTCTCATAGAAGGCATGGACGCCGTCGCTGCCGAACTCCAACCCGTCTTCGAGCGCGTTTCGGCCGACGCACTGGCCGAAGAGTTGTGGGAACTCGACACGAGCCTCGGCGTGAGCGCAGGGCAGTTGCTCGCCACGCGCTTCCGCCTTACGCACAGGCCGGGTGCGCTTCGAGACCTCGCGGCCACCGCCACCGCCTCAATGTCCTGAGCGGACGGTTTCAAGTTTCAAGTGTCAGGTCTGAAGTTCTTGAACTTGAAACCTGACACTTGAAACTTGAAACCCGAAACCTGAAACCCATTTGACAACCATGAGCCTCGCAAGTGAATCTTAGAGAGGTCTGGCCCCCGCCAGAGACGCACCGCCACCGCCCGAAGGGTTTTAAGAGAAGCATGAAAACAGTTGCCGTCCCGTTGCTCCTGGTGTTTGCCTTCGCCCCCGCGAATGCGCAGAAGGAATCTCCGACTCCGACGCAGTTCAGCCGCCCGCGCAGCGTCGCGCCCGCCTCGGACACGCTGCGTCAACCCGCGCAGCAGCCGACGCCGACGCAGCCTGCGCCCGTCAAAGTTCCGGCATCGTCGTCGCCGCAGCAGCAGACGCCTGCGGGAATTGCGCCGGGCGCGTCAAACCCTGCAATGCCGACGCAGCAGCCCGCCCCCGTGTCGCCCTATTTAACTCCCGTCGTTGTGCCCACCATCGCCTTGAAGCCCGCGACGCCGATCAGCCCGGAGAAGGTGCGCGCGCGCATACTCGAATCGCAGCGCCTGTTCAAGACGCGCATCACGCCGACCGCTCTGGGGCAGTCGCCCAACCTGAATTTCGTCACGCTCGCCGCGCTCGACCCCGATTCGTCGCAGATTCATTTGCTGACGCTGGCGAAGGAGGTGTTTCTCAAAAAAGATAACGAGATGACCGTCGCCTCTTCGCTCGGCGGCTTCCTGCGCGTGCGTATCGTGCGGCCGAATTACGTCAACACCGCCGTCGTCGTCTCCGATCTGACGGGGCGACAGTTCACGCCGCTGCTCGTCGAGTATCCGATTGAAAAGTTCGGCAGGTATCGCGAGACGGCCTATTACACCTCCGCGCATCCCGCGCTGCTCACGCCCGACCTCGTCAAGAACGGCCAGCACTACGTGCGCACGATGGTTGATCTGGCCGCCAAGCGTCTCAAAGACAAAGGGCATCACATGACGCCCGAAGTGCTGGACATGGCCGAGCGGCTCTGCCTCGTCGAACACGTTGACCACGACCGCTTCCGCAAGGAGTCGCGCCTCGCGACCTTCAACGAGGTCTACGCGCTCTACGCGCTGAACGAACTCGACACCTACCGTTACTCGGTGAGCACGGCCGGCGCGGGCGGCATGGTGCAGATGATCCCCTGGACTTATCAAATGCTCAGGCAGCGCTATCCGGCCGTCGGTCTCAACCCCGATTTCGTGCTCGGCATGCGCAACCACGGCAACGCCCTCGAAGCGATGCTGCTCTACATACGCGACACCTGGAGCGACCTCCTCCTGAACGAAACCATCGCCGACGCGCTCTCGACCGGCATCGCCACGCCCTCCGACCTGATCGCCGCCGGTTACAATTCCAACCCGGCGAAACTCGCAGGTTACATCCGCCGCGGCGGCGCGGCCTGGCGCACGCTCATCCCGCGCGAGACGCAGATGTATCTACAGATTTACCAGTCTATGGAATCACTCGTGCCCATCAAAGCCCGCGCGAAGCAGCCTTCGAAGACGACCACGCCGCCACCCGCGGAAGTTCAAAGTTAACCGGCGAGTTTCTTTAACTCCTGCGGATACATGCGGCGACTTGCTGAGGCGTAAACATTTGACCGTAGACGCAATGAAGGGCGGCGCTCTGGAAACTTTACATTCCAGAGCGCCGCCCTTTATTGCGTCTTTTTCATCAATTATTCAATCGCCGTATTGGAGCGTGTCGCGAAGCGGCAAGTCCGGGACGGCCTCGTCGCGCGACCTGTCTGCGTACTGCAGTTTGTAGAGTCGCCAGTAGAGGCCGCGCTGGGTGAGCAATTCCTGATGCGAACCCTGTTCGCGGATTTCGCCGTGGTGGAGGACGATGATGCGGTCGGCGCGCTGGATGGTGGAGAGCCGATGCGCGACGAGGATGGCGGTGCGGTCGCGCATCACGCGCTCGATGGCCTGTTGGATGAGTTGTTCGGTCTCGGTGTCAATCGAACTCGTCGCCTCGTCGAGAATCAGGAGCGCGGGGTCGAAGGCCAGAGCGCGCGCGAAACTGATCAACTGCTTCTGCCCGACCGACAATCCCGCGCCGCGCTCGCGCACCTCCGACTTAAAGCCTTCCGGTAATTTCTCGATGAAGTTGTTGGCGTGCACCTCGCGTGCCGCCCACTCGATGCGCTCGTCCGGCATCTCCTCGCGGCCGAGACGGATGTTGCCCTCGACCGTGCCGCTGAACAAAAACACGTCCTGCAACACGACCGCGAAGTTCTCGCGCAGCGCCTTCAAGTCCCACTCGCGCACGTCCACGCCGTCGAGGAGCACACGCCCGCGCTGCACGTCGTAGAAGCGCATGAGCAGGTTCGTGATCGTCGTCTTGCCCGAACCCGTGTGGCCGACGAGCGCGACGGACTGACCCGGTTCGACGGCGAAGGACACATCTTTCAACACCCAGTCCTCGTCTTTGTAAGCGAACCAGACATGCTCGAACTCGATGCGGCCGCGCGCGCGACCCGTCTGCTTCGGCACGGCGGGCGTCGTGATGGCGATGGGCAGATCGAGCGTCTTGAAGAGGCGGTGCGAGGCGACCATCGCGGCTTGCAGCACGTTGTACTTGTCCGAGATGTCGCGGATCGGTTGAAAGAGCGCCTGCGAGTATTGGATAAAGGCGACGAGCGCGCCGAGCGTCAGGAGTTGCGGCGCGCCGGGCGTCGTGCCCATCACGCGATAGCCTCCGTACCAGACGATGAGCGCGATGCCGATAGCGCCGATGAAGTCTACGAGCGGAAAGAAGACCGCGTAGTAGAAGATCGTATCGACGTTGGCGCGTCGATAGTCGTCGTTGAGTTCGTGAAACTTGCGCTCGGACTTGGCCTCGCGGTTGAAAATCTGGACGGTGTGCGCGCCCGACAGGTGTTCCTGCAAAAACGAATTGATGCGTGCGAGGCGCGTGCGCACCATGTCATAGCCGCGCCGCGCGTGCTCGCGAAACCAGGAGGTCGCGGCGAAGAGGAGCGGGACGGTGATGAGCGTGACGAGCGTCAGACGCCAATCCATCGCCAGCATGATGCCGATAATGATGAAGATCGTGACGAGGTCGCCGAGCACGTCCGTGACGCCTGAAGTGAACAGTTCGTTCAAAGCGTCAACGTCGGAAGTCAGGCGCGTCATGATGCGCCCGACCGGGTTGTGGTCGAAGTAGGCCACCTCCTGATGTTGCAGCTTGTCGTACAGTTCGGCGCGCAGGTCGTACATCACGTGCTGGCCGATGGTGTTGAGCAAGACCGCCGCCGCATAGGAGAAGAGGAAGGTCAGCAGCAGCACGCCGAGCATCGCCAGCGCGAGCCACATCAGCCCGCTCGGCAGGCAGGGCACGCCCCCTTGCTGGCACGGCAGGATATACCAGTCAATCGCATACTGCGTGAACTTCGGTTGCAGCACGCGCAGCCCGTTCAGCGCGAGCGTCAACAGCAGCGACGGGACGAGCAGACGCAGGTAGGGTCGCAGGTAGCGCAGGAGGCGACGCGCGACCTGCGAGTCGTAAGTTTTGCCAATGGCCTCTTCTTCGTGAAATTTTTGAACCGCTGTCGCCATGCTTGAAAATTTCCGTCGGTTATAAAGTCGTCTGATTTAAATCCGCGCCCGCGTCTTGGCTCGCCTCGATGCCGTCGAGCGCACCGCGCACGGGGAAGTGGAGCAGCAGCCCCGCCGCCGCGATGATGAACGAGTGGAGCGCGTAAGATAGTCCCGTGATGATGTACGCGACGAAACCGAGGATGGCCGTCAATTCGCACATGGCGAAGGCGAGCACGTAGGCGGTCGTGCTGAGATCGGCGCGCCGCTTCTCGACGGCCTGCGCCAGCAGTTTACGCTTGACGAGAAACGAGAGGAGGAACGTCGAGAAGCCGACTGCGCCGAGCGCCCACGCCAGCGTGTGATTGCCGTCGGCGTTCGCTTCCGGCCTGACGACATATGTCAGGAAGAAAAGGAGCGCGAGCGACATAAGTTGCGCGCCCCAGATGAGCAGCAGCCCGCGCCGACGCGCTTCGGGCGTAACCCGTACCGGACTTTCATTCATCATCTTTCGCTCCGAACTCGTTCGCCAGTCACCGTCTTTATCACCGTCTTTATCAGGTTCAAGCTCTCATCAAACTCAACTCGCGGCGAGTTCTTCTTCCAAAAGCTGACGCTCGTAGAGCGCGGCGTATTCGCCGCCGCGCGCGAGCAGTTCGTCGTGCGTGCCGCGTTCGATGATGCGGCCTTCGTCGAGCACGCAGATGAGGTCTGCGTCGCGCACGGTGGAGACGCGGTGCGAGACGATGAGACTCGTGCGCTCGCGCATCACGCCGCGCAGTTGCGCGAGGATTTTCTCCTCGGTGTAAGTGTCCACGCTGGAGAGCGCATCGTCGAGAATCAGGATGCGCGGCTGGCGCAGGACGGCGCGCGCAATCGCCGTGCGCTGCTTCTGCCCGCCGGAGAGCGTGATGCCGCGCTCGCCGACGAGCGTGTCGAAGCCATCCGGGAAGCCGCGTATGTCTTCACTCAAGCCCGCGATCTCGGCCGCCCATTCAATCTCTGCGCGCTCGGCGCGCTCAACCCCGAAGGCGATGTTTTCGGCGAGCGACTCGCTGAACAGAAAAGACTCCTGCGGGACATAGCCGATGCTCGAACGCAACTGCGCGAGCGGATAATCGGCGAGCGGAACGCCGTCGAGCAAGACCGTGCCATGCGGCGCGTCCATCATGCGCGGGAGCAAATTCATCAGCGTTGATTTGCCCGTGCCCGTGCGCCCGACGAACGCGACGGTCTGCCCCGCCTCGATCAAGAGATTGATGTCGCTGAGCACCGGCGGCAGATGTTCGCTGTAGCCGAACGTCAGGTTGCGAAACTCGATGCGCCCCTTGATCGGCGGTTGCGGGCGCACGCCTTCGGCGTCGGCGATGTCCGGTTTGACAGCGAAGATGGCGTTCATGCGTTTGAGGCTGGCCGTGCCGCGTTGATACAGGTTGACGACGTAGCCGAGCGCGATGAGCGGCCAGATGAGGCGCGTCAGATAGAGATTGAACTCCGTGAACTGCCCGACCGTGATCTGCCCGCGGACGGCGAGCACGCCGCCGTACCACAGTATGAGAACGAAGCCGAGGCCGATCAGGAATTGCATCAGCGGGCGCATCACGGCGTCAATGCGTACGAGTCCGAGGTTGCGGTCGGCGTATTCGCGGTTCAGTTTTTTGAAGACCGCGATCTCCGATTCTTCCTGCGCGTAGGCGCGCACCACCCGCACGCCCGTGAAATTTTCCTGTGCGCGGGCGGAAATCTGCGCGAAGAAATCCTGAATCTTCTCGAAGCGCACGTGTACCTGCTGGCCGAAGAATTTCACCGTCAGGGAGACGAGCGGCATCGTCACGAAGAGCAAGAGCGTCAGGCGCACGCTGATGCGCAGCATGAGGGGCAGAATGAGCACGACGACAAAGATCGTCTGCATCGTGTACATGATCATCGGCCCGGCGAGTTGGCGCACGGCCGCCAGATCGTTCGTCGCGCGCGCCATCAGATCGCCCGTGCGGTTGGCCTGAAAGAAGGAGAGCGACAGTTGTTGCAGGTGGCGATAAAAGTCCTGACGGAGATCGAACTCGACGTGGCGCGACATGCCGATCAGGATGCGCCGCTGCAAAAACAGGAACGTGCCGCTAACAAGACTGACGCCGAGGATGACGAGCGCATAGCGCGTCAGTTTCGCCCACGTCGCATCCGCGCGCAGCCCGTCCACGGCGCGGCCGACGAACAGGGGGATGAACAGCCCGATCACCACCGAGGCCAGGATGCAAAAGATTCCCGTGATGAGTTCTTTTTTATACGGGCGAAAATAGAGGCTGAATTTTTTCAGATCGTCCATAACAGGGAAACGGGCTTGGTCGCCTGCCAAAATTTCGTCCGACTTCCGAAGCGAATCCGCCGTGCCTATGATGCGCGACTTTCTCCCTAAAGCCAAACGTCGAGAGCTGTGCGACGAGCCTTCGTATGGTAGTGCAAACGGGTGGCGAAAGTGTGACGCCGGATGGGTAAAGGCAAAGGACAAAGGAGAAGAGGCACGGGGCAAAGAGAAAGGGGTAAAGGAAGAATCAACTCCTCCTTTACCCCTTCCGCTTTAACCTGTGCCCTTTGTTCAGACGGCGGGCGTGTTGATACCTGCGTCGGTTTCGGCCTGCGTCGGCAACTCGCCTGGCGCGCCGTACATCTCGTCGCTGACTTCGGTCTGTTCGCTCGGCGGAGTGGAGATGCGATTACGCCCGGCGTGTTTGGCTTCGTAGAGAGCGCGGTCGGCCGCGCCGACGAGTTGGTCGCGCGAGTTGGCGTGCAGCGGGAAGGTGGCGAGGCCGAACGAGCCGGTGATGAAGCCGATGCCGGGCACTTCCGTCGTCTCCAGACGCGAACGCAGACGCTCTGCGACGATGAGCGCGCCTTCGAGTCCGGCCTGCGGGAGGATGACCGCAAACTCTTCGCCGCCGTAACGCGCGGCCGTGTCCACGCCGCGAAGTTCGTCGCGCAACACGTCTGCAAGGAAACGCAGGGCGGCGTCGCCCGCGTCGTGTCCGTAGGTGTCGTTGACGCGCTTGAAGTGATCTATGTCGAGCATGATGAGCGAGACGGGTTGGCGCATCCGGGTCGCCAGCCGCAGGTCGCGTTCCAGTTGCATCTCGAAGGAGCGGCGGTTGACGCAGCCCGTCAAACTATCGGTCAGAGCCAACTGCTGCATCTGCGTGAACAGGCGCGCGTGGTTGACGGCGACGGCCACCTGATCGGCCACGGTGCGCAGCAGCAGGAGTTCGTTCTCCTGCCAGATGCGATGCGGGTCGTCCGAACAAACCAGCAACACGCCCATCGAGCGCGCCTGATAGAGCAGCGGCACGACGGCCAGCGGGCGCGTCTCGTCTTCGGTCTGCGCGCTCGTCCCGCGTTGCTCATCGAGGACGTAATGTTTGAGGCGGCGCGCGAGCTGGGTGTGATAGGCGTAGAGGTCATTGACGAGTGCGTCGCGGGCTTCCTCGGTCGGCGCGCCGTCGCGGAAGTAGCACTTCATCACCGGCGACTGTTCGTTTTCGCCTTCGACGTGGAGGCCGCTCAGTTGCACGCCGAGCGCGCGCCCAACCTCGTCAACGGTCGTCTGCAAGACGCTTGGCAGCGAGAGCGAACTCCTGATCGCCGACGCGATGCGGTTGATGGCGACCTCGCGCGCGGCCTGTTCTTGCAGCAGACGCGCCAGTTTCGTCGTGACCGAAACGGTCAATTGCAGCGAAGTGGCCTTCGGCATGCAGGTGCGCACGGCCTGTGAGAAGGCTTCGGTCTGCTTGAAGCGTTCGGCCGTGACGCGCGCCATCAGGTATTCCAGCGCCGAGTAGACGATGTCCGGCTCGAACGTCCAGATAAC
>DASVPS010000206.1:0-2915 GCA_036389555.1 Pyrinomonadaceae bacterium | reverse complement strand
ACCACCCCGTTTTCGACTTTTAAATTGAGCGGGCGCGGCGCGAGCAGGCGCAGGCGCGCGCCATCGCCGGGCAGGTCGCTCCCGGTCGTCGCGCTCCACGGCAGATTGAGACGCGCGCGCGGCTCGGCCATCGCATCGAGTTCGGCGAAATATCTTTCGAGCAGTTGCTCGTCCCAAGCGGCATGCAACTCTTCTCCGAGTCGGCGCATGTGCGCGGCGCGCTCTGTGGGCGAAGCGAAGCGCGGGAGGTCTCGGCGGAAAGTTTCGCTCGCGCGCAATTGCCCGGCGAGCCACGTCAGGAGATCGATGCCGGTGCGTTTGTGTATGCCGACGGTGAGGTGGAGCGTCGGCTCGTCGAGCGGCTCGGCGACGTGCCACCAGCCGCGCGGGATGTAGAGCAGGTCGCCGTCTTCGAGCGTCGCTTCCCAGAGCGGCGCGCCCGCCGGCTTCGGATTGTCCGCCTCGCCCGCGAGCGGGTGCGGGCGCGTCTCGCCGTACACGCGCCAGTGCTTGCGCCCCGCGACTTGCAGGATGAACACGTCGTGGTCGTCCCAGTGCAGATCGAAGCCGCGCGAGGTGTGCCAGCCGGCGTAAGAGTTGATCTGAATGCGCTCGCGAAAAGAGCGTTCAAGCTCTGCGGCCAACTCTTCGAGCGGCTCGTGGAGTTCGTCAACCGCGTCGAGCACGAGCGTTGCGCCCGCGCGAAGTTGAGAGGTGAATTTGACGGGTTGGAGACGCGGGATCGGTTGCTTGTTTCGCGCACCGGAAGCGTGGCGCAGGTATGATTTGACGGGGAGGGCACGGCCGTCGCGCATCAGGCGCAGGCGCGGGAAGTCGAGGCGATGCTGCCGGAGGATGTCGCTGAGACGCTCCCACGGCAGCAGGTGCGCAAACTTCCCTGCGCCCCCGCGGATGTGCCTGTACGTCTGACCCCAGGAGGAGGCGAGGAACTCCTCCGCCGTGTGCGGCTCCAAAAGCCGGCTCAGGCCATTGGCGACTTCACGGTTCATAAAGCGGCCGGCGAACGCTTAAGCATCCTTGCTGTCTATTTTGATCGTCGCGCCGGAATCGGAGCCGTCGGAATCGGTACTGCCGGAGTCGGAGCCGTCTGAGTCGGCGGCGTCCGAACCGTCCGTGTCCACGCCGAGCGCATCGGTGAGGTCTGTGTCTGCGCCGCTCGTGTCGGAGCCGTCGGTGTCTGTGCCCGCGTCGTCGGACGTGTCTTTCTCGCCCGAACCGCCCGTGTCTGCGTTATCGTCGCTCGCGTTCAGTTGCGCGCTCGCCTGCAAAGGTTCGACGGATAGAAGCAGCCCGGAGCCGGTCGTCTCGTTCTCTTCAATCTGTCCTGAGTTGATCTGTTCTGACATGTCATCTCCTCTTCGTGCCGAAATGTTGGTTATTGGGCACACAGATTATTATGTGGCGGTTGAAACTACAAGGACGCGCCGCCCGCGAGCGCCCGTCAACCCGCACGGCGTCGCACCCGGCCGACTGCTTTAACCTTTTCGTTTATGCCGCAACCCATATCGTGAGTTGCGCCCGGCGGATTTTGCGGCGTCGCTAAGGGGCGTCGCGACGTGGATCGCGCAAGCGGCGGGTTTTCGCGCGAGGGCGGCGGGCGGGCGGGTTGTGGCACGAGCCTTGTTATAGAGAATGTCGAGTCGTCAACACGCAAGTGAACGACGATCCAATTGAGAGACCCGTTGCGAAGGGGAGAGCGCAACGGGTCTCTCCTTTAGGATTTTGCAGGGCGGGCAGACCGCACAACCCGGCCGTCTCGCCGCCCTAAGAATTCAAACAAAATCAATTGTGGGGTGAGGACATGAAGAGACTGTTTTTATCTTTCTTGTGTGTGATGGTCTTGATGGCGGCGGTCGCTCCGGTCGCGTCGGCATAGGACGGGCGTTCGCGCTTTGGCCGCAAGGCGCGCACGGCAGCCATCATCGGTGGCGGCGCGCTTGTCGGCGCGCTCGTCGCAGGTAAAAAGGGCGCGGCCATCGGCGGCGGATCGGGCGCGCTCTATGCGCTGAACCGGCGTGCGGCGCGGCGTAATTTCTCTTCGCGCAACCGCCGGATCGGGACGGTGCTCGGCGGCACGGCGCTCGGCGCGGGCTTGGGCGGCGCGTTCGGCGGGAAGCGCGCGGCGGCGGTCGGCGCGCTCGCCGGTGCCGGCGGCTCTTACATTTACACCAAGCGCAGCCGCACCTACCCGCGTCGTCGTTACTAACGGGGACGGCCAGATCACAGAGCAGCAATCGTTCGGGACGCTCACGCGACAGTTGAGCGTCCCGAACTTTTATCTGGAAGACGAAAGTTTGCGCCGCGCGCGGCGCGTTGAGTTTGCACTGCGGCGCGCACCTGCCGCATAGTGTTAGAGGGGATATCGAAATTAAAACACTGGGATTGCGGACGCGGGGCGGCGGCGGGGCTAATCCTGCGACGGTTCAACTCACCCACCAATCGAGGAATTATCAATCATATAATGTTCAAAAGGATTCGTCTCGGCGACGACGTGATGGCCTACTGCGGCCGCTGCAAGGAAGAACGCATGCATCAGGTCGTCGCTCTCCATTCCGAAGGGCGCATCGAGCGCGTCACCTGCAACTATTGCCAGTCCACGCACCTCTACCGCGACCCGGCGGCCAAAGCGGCGGCCGCGAAGCCTCGCCGGACGACCGGCACGCAGTCAGCCGAAGTCAAAACGCGCGCGACCTTCAGCCAGCCCGCGCGCGCCTACTCGCCGCAGGAGACCTACGCGACGGGCGATCAAATCACACATCCGAAATTCGGAGAGGGCAACGTGGTGGAAGCGAGGCAGGGAAAAATTGATGTGCGCTTCGGCCGCGAGGTGCGTACGCTGCTGCACGCGGGCTGATCTAGTGCTCACACCCGATAGCAACCGCGGCGACTGAGGC
>DASVPS010000205.1:0-13422 GCA_036389555.1 Pyrinomonadaceae bacterium | reverse complement strand
ACCTCGTGGCACACTTCATCGTCCGACTTTCACGACGGCGAAATTTGATCTGAATTTAGGGAGATGTAAGGTAACGCCGGTGCTTGAAGGTTCGCAGGAATTTGCGCTGTCCCTTCTTAAGCACATCTTTGATTCTAGTTGCTTGACGGTAGAAGTCAAGAGCAAAGTATTGACGGCCGGAACTTCCCGCTTAATCTATTTCCGGAAAATAAATCAACATGCCCGCTCGCGCGTCTGACAATGGAACTCACACTTTATGCCCGGACTGACAACTGCATCGGCGTTTGAGTTCAACGGGTCGTTGGGCGGCGCGTCTGGCCGGGAGGTCAACGGCCTCGGCTGAAGCGGTGGGCACGGCTCAGCGGGAGCATCGAGTTAGAAGGCCATTTAAAACCGACCGCAGAGTCGTGAAGGAGCGAAATTCAAACCTAAAGGTTGCTTCTTTACTTCGCGACTCCGCGTTTAGTCGTTTTAATAGTTGGTCAGGATGCTTTCGGGGGCGAGTCCCATCTCCTGCAAGCGGTCGCGCGTGTGCGTGATCATTTCGGGGGAGCCGCAGACGAGGGCGACGGGTTCGTTGAGATTGGGTAGGACGTGGTCGAGGAGCGATTGGACGTAGCCGGTCGAGCCTGCCCACTCGTAGCCGTCGGGTTGAGAGACGACCTGTCGGAGTTCGACGCCGGCGGCCTTCCACGTCTCGGTCTCATCGCGGTAGCAGAAATCGTCGGGCGTGCGCGCGCCGTAGAGGACGACGAGTTGGCCGAAGTCGTCCGGGCGAGAGAGTGCATGGCGCAGGGTGGAGCGCAACGGGGCGACGCCCGTGCCCATTGCGATCATGATGAGGTCTTTGCCTTTGTGCGCGTCGAGCGGGAAGCCGTGACCGACAACGCCCGTGAGCGCAACCGCGTCGCCCGCACGCAGGTGATAGAGCGACTGCCCGCCGTCGCCCCCCGTGCGCTTGACCAGAAACTCCAACTCCTCATCTTCCGGCGCGCTGGCGAAAGCGTAATAAAAAGATCGTTCGTCCGCGCCACCGGCGCGCAGCGCGGCGACCTGCCCGGGCAGAAATTCGACCGGGGGCGCATCCGCGCCGCCGCTGCCCGCTTTCGGACGCATGTCGAACGAACGTATGTCGCGCCCCTGTTCGCGGACGCGCGTGATCAAGAGTTGGCGCGAGGTTGTGTCTTCCATCATATCAAGGGTCGTGCTTTCGTGTTTAGTTTGTGGGCGTGCGGCGCAGTTTAGATCAAGTAGGAGGGAAAGGGAAAAGGAGCGGCAGGAAGAATTATGGTTAAAGGTGAAGGGGTCAAGGGTCAAGGCGGGAAAGCGGCGCGCGCTGCCGGATTTCTACGATCTTACCTTTACCCCTTCACCTTTACCCTTTGCCCTCTTGTCCAGACGGTGTGCGCGGCAGGCAAAGCTATGATAAAACTGTGGGCGTTGCACCAGCTTGAGCAGGTTCAGACGGGTCAGGCCGCGCGGGGCGAACGCCGTGGGCTAGCCGCCGTGGGCGAATTGCCGGCGGGCGCGGCCGTTCGCTTCGACGCACGCCTTAGACTCCCGTGATGGTTGAAGACGACGAATACGGCCTGTCTGAAATAAGGAAAGGACTCTTTCGATGTTCCAAAGTTTGATTGCGACGACCGCCGCGTGGTTCACGCTGCCGGTGCGTCTCGCGCTCGGCGTCATCTTCATCGCACACGGCGCACAGAAAATTTTCGGCGTGTGGGGCGGGCCGGGCTGGGCGAAGTTCACGGCGGCGGGCGCGCCCTTCGGCTTCATGCGTCCGGCGTGGCTCTGGATGGGCATGGCGGCCGTTGCCGAACTCGTCGGCGGCGTGCTCGTCCTCATCGGATTGCTGACGCGCGCCGGGGCGTTCTTTCTCGCCATCACGATGCTCGTCGCGATGTTCGGCGTCCACTGGAGCGGCGGTTTCTTTTTGAGCAATAGAGGGATCGAGTACACCGTCGCGCTCTTAGGCATGTCGCTCGCGTTGCTCATCGCGGGCGGCGGCCGCCTCTCCATAGACGAAAAACTCCAGGCTCCGCCCCGCCGTCGTTGGTAAATTTTAGTAAATCGTGAATCGTAAATCGTGAATAGATAAAAATCTTTTCTTCTCTATTCACGATTTACGATTCACGATTTACGACTCATGAGTTATGAAACGCTCGCCGCTTCTGGTCATCTTCATTACGGTCTTCATAGACCTCGTGGGCTTCGGCATCGTGATCCCGGTGCTGCCTCACTACGCGGAGGGAACGAAGTTCAACGCGACGCCACGCATGGTCGCCATCCTGTTCGCCTCCTACTCGGTCATGCAGTTGATCTTCTCGCCCATCCTCGGACGACTCTCGGACAGGTACGGCCGCCGCCCCATTCTCTTCTTCAGCCTGCTGGGGACGAGCCTCGGCTTCCTCATACTCGGCTTCGCAACGACGCTCTGGATGCTCTTTCTCGGGCGCATCATTGACGGCATCACCGGCGGCAACATCTCCACCGCACAGGCTTACATCGCAGATGTGACGACGCCCGAAAATCGCGCCAAAGGCATGGGACTCATCGGCGCGGCCTTCGGTCTCGGCTTCATCTTCGGCCCGGCCATCGGCGGCATCCTCAGCCAGTGGGGCATCGGCGTGCCGTTCTTCTTCGCGGGCGGACTGGCGCTCGCCAACGCCGTCCTGCTCTATTTCACACTGCCCGAAACCGTGACGCCCGATCACCCGGCGCGCACCTCGGCCGCCGCGGGTCGCTGGTCGCAACTGGCGGAGGCCGTGCGGCAGCCGCGCCTCGCCTACGTCCTCGTCATCTATTTTCTCTTCGTCGTCGCCTTCTCGATCATGACGACCTCTTTCGCACTCTTCACGATGTACCGCTTCGGCTACGACGCCACGCACAACGGCTACCTCTTCATGTACGTCGGCATCATCGGCGCGCTCATACAGGGCGGCTTGATCGGGCGTCTGGTCAAGATGTTCGGCGAGCTGCCGCTCGTGCTGGCGGGCGCGTTCCTGTTCGCGTTGAGTTTGTTCGCGATGCCGCTCGTCGGGCCGCAGACGGGTCTGTCAATGCTGCTGCTCATCGGCGGGATGTTCGCCGTGGGCAACGCGCTCGGGACGCC
This sequence comes from Pyrinomonadaceae bacterium, assembly GCA_036389555.1. GTDB lineage: Bacteria > Acidobacteriota > Blastocatellia > Pyrinomonadales > Pyrinomonadaceae > JAIVJZ01. The sequence continues at coordinate 10,304 of DASVPS010000205.1, read as the reverse complement.
CTCTTTGCAGACGCTGGCCTCGCGCAGCGTCGGGCGCGGCGAACAGGGCGGCGTCTTAGGGGTGACGCAATCGGCGGCGAGTTTGGCGCGCACTATCGGCCCGTCGGTGGCCGCACTGCTCATCCACAGCGCGATTGCCACCTATGGCGCCGACGGCCGTCTCCACAAAATGAGCGACCACTCGCTGCGCGTCACCTTCTGGACGGCCGCCGCCATCATGTTCCTGGCCTTCCTGCTCGCCGCCTACTTCGCGCGCACCTATGCCGCCCGCTACGCGCACGCAGAACTCCCAACCCCCGCCGAAAGTTAATCAAAAGCTCTCGACAAAAGTCTCTGCAACTCGCCTCAAAGACGTGAATCGTGAATCGTAAATCGTAAATAGATAAAACCTATCTTCTTCTATTCACGATTTACGATTCACGATTGACTTTCTTCCTCTATTCACGATTCACGTCTTTACGTCTCTTCTTTCCAGATGGAGGGCAGCGCGGCTTCGTCAACTTCGAGGATGTCGCCGTCGGGCAGGATGTGTCTGATGCTCGCGCCGCATGCGCGCAAGGGGGCGGCGAGCAGGCCGACGCGGTGACAGTTGGCGCGCGGCTGCGTGTGGCGCGTCAGCGGATGCGACTCCGAACACATCAGCGCGACGCGCACTTCCGATGCCAACTCCATGATGCGATCCAGCCCGCGCGCAAGTTCCGCGGGCGGCGCAACCACCTTGCCGCCGCACTCCGGCAGCCACTCGTAACCGATCCGCGCCTCTTTCAAGTTCGCCTCCAACACGCGCCCGTTGAACTGCGGCCAGCGCGAACGCGCCGCGCTCCTCACGTCGCAGACGAGCGCGATCTCGTGCTCGCGCAGGAGCGCGAGAAAGTCAGCCCATGCGTGGCGTCCGTGTCCGATGGTGTAGATGGTTGGTGCGGTAGAGCCCGGCATGTGCGTTAATGAGAAGTGTGAGCATTCATGCGGGAAGTTTAAACTTATCGTCCCCGAAAAGTGAAGTCGGCCGACAGCCAGTGATGCCTGCCGGGCGGCTTCTGTCTTCTCAGTGGCGGTACAAGTCAGGGAGATTTTTGGAGGAACACGTCCCACGCCCAACGTCCCGCCCCAGATCCTTTAGCATCGTCTATTTTAGTTCGGTACTTGAAGTGGTTGCCATTGGCATCAATCCGTTTCGACTCTTTATAGGCGAGATACAGCCTCACAACATCCAGCGACGGTAAGGTATGTAGCTCGGCTGGCTCCGAGATGCCGTTGTGGTTTGTGTCCTGCCAGAGGCGTAGAGATGGGAAGATAGAATCTCTATTGTCGATCACGCCGTCAGCATTGCCGCCATTCACCGGCTTATCATATTCGGCGAGTGCGAGGAAGCCGTTAGACTCTGAAGAGGCCGATTGCGGCGTAAAGTTACCAAATAGTTCCTGGCCGTTATCCACCACTCCGTTGCCGTTGCGGTCGAGAAATAGCCACGCATCGTCTGACCCGGCGGATGTCCAAGAAAGAGTATCCAGGATGCCATCCCCTTCTACATCGAAGTTCACACCGCCGTTTGCGCTCGTCAGATTAAACCCATCACCGTTAACGTCAATCACGATAGGGGAGTAACATCCCCTAGTGCAGCCTTTCCAAGTTCCGTTTGAAGTGAAACACTGTTGCTCCATTTCATAACAAAGATCATCCGCTGCCCTCAGGCAGTTGCAACTCGGCGTCAACGTATCAGGGTAAGTACAGTTGGCTCGTTGCTCAAGGGTGCATCCCGGTGTAGGCGCGGGTGTGGGTGTAGGTGTGGGAGTTGGCGTTGGTGTGCATCCTGAGCATTGGGTGGTGTCAATATGAAGAGTATCTTCACAATCATAATAGGTATGGGTGAACCCAGTGAAGTTGGGGGCAACACCATTACATCTGCTCTCACAACCATACTTGGGACAGTCGCCACCGCCGTTAAGACATGAACTAAATCCTCCACCACAGCAGAGACCACCACATTGGTAATACGAATAATCTACATTACTACCGGAATTAGTAGGGACAGCCGAGCATGATCTGAAGCCCTGACAATTGGTTATTATTTGAGCTATAGCAAGTACAGAAAGTCCGAAAATACAGCAAACAATTCCGAGCATTTTTAACATGGGCAACCTCCCTATGTTGTACTTTGCTTTGTGTAAAGCATCTACTTGTTAAGCAATCTCTCTAGCTGTGGAGCGCCCTGTTTGTTATGTGCATCGTAAAGATAGTTGCGGTAAGCCTTAGCTCCCTGTTCCTGAAAAAGATTTTCATTCCCTAATGCCTCCACTAGAGATTGGTTTTTTTGAAGAAGGGGTATTATTGATTCCACTTTCCTTCCGTCCTTAATGTATTTCTGAACCAGCCATTTCTTATATTTTGTTGCCCCTTCTCGGATGCTCGCTATTTGTTGTGAGCCTTTTTCGTTATGGCCTATGGTGGTTGTATCTTCAAACTCTACATAATCAACTGTAATTTCTACTCTTTTGATAATAGAGTTGGCGTAAGACATTGGCCCCGGAGGTTCAATAGTACGCTCTGCTTGCGGTTGTATAGACTTACCGGGGTTATATAAATCCGAGTGGATAAAAGCCTCAAGAGTGTGTAGGCGTGTATCTGCTGACTCTATCCCATCAGATTGAAAGACAACCGAATAAGCTACGGTAGCGGCAATAATGTTTTTGTTTGTGCGGTTTTTTAATTTACAAGAAAATTTCGCTAACGTATCCGGCGCGGTAAGATGAGCCGTGCCGCATCGTATTTCAATGGGGACTATGCCATTCTCCGGTTGAAGTTGCTCGGATACGATCACCGGAAGTTGTAAATTACTATCCTGTGCTTTTACTTGATTGCCATGTGGTTTGAAGGCATCCATTCCAATGACAGCGGCGACTAAGAGTGTCAACACTCCAATGATGATTGTCCTTTTCGAGTGCATAACCATAAAACCTCCATCAATAAGAATATTTGTGCTCTTGAAGAGCTAATAGTTCTGAAGCGATACTTTCTGTAGTTTGTGAAAAGGATGGACGGAATCGTGAGGATTTCGTCATCGTGAGTGTAGCTTGCGACATGCAGGAACTCCTGACAGCTAAAAGGCAGACGGTAAGGTCGAAAATAGTCTGCCTCGTTGGCAACAGACTATGGTGAATGGGCGCAGCCTACTCCCCTTTCCAGAGAGCGTCAACACAATTTGTCAGACAAAAATTTCCCAACTTTCAATAAGCACAGCGCCCGCTTACACCTACGTTCGCAGAAAAAAGTTAAGCGGATGTGAGTGTTTTTGACTTTTTCAAGGTTATTTGAAAATTTTCATGCGACCTACCTCACAGCATTACGCCGCTAGAAGAAGCGGCGGACGACGTACATCACGAGGCTCAGGACGAGCGAGACGATGAGCATCGAGGTGAACGGCACGAAGACCCGCGTGCGTTCGTTGCCGAAACTGAAATCACCCGGCAGCCGGCCGAACCAGGAGAGCGCGCCCGCGTAGATGAGCAGCCCTATGACGACGACTGCCACTCCGATGAGGATTACGAACAACCCGCCGCCGCGCGCGTCCATCATCCCCCCTCCCATTTCTCGACGCGCGCTTTGAACTCCGCGCGCAGTTCGTCAATCGACAGGTAGACGAGGCGGCCGCCGGTGAATAGTTCGTCGTGCGTCACGTCGAGCGCGGCGAAGGGCGGCGGGGGGAAGTTGTCCATCTCTTCGTCTGCGTCGAAATCCGTCTCGGCGAGGATGAGGCCGTGGAGCGCGCCGAGGAACACGTCGATGGAATACTTGCGCCCGTCGTGCTCGTATGGGTAACGATTCTTGCGTATCTCGTTCGCCTCGAAGACGGAGAACACTTCGTACTCATACTCGTTAAGGTAGATGCTCGTGATGAGCGTGCGCGAGAAGTCGGGCGGCGCGGGCGTGTGCTTCTGCGTGAGTTTCAGCGTCCACTGGTTCGTCAGAGGCCAGCGCACTTTGCGCAGGCGCAGGCGCGTGCCCGTGATGTAGTTGTCTGTGATTTGCGCGTGACGGTCGTTGACTTTGAGGCCGGGCGGCAACTCGCGCAGGAGGTATCGCCGCTCGCGCTCCGTGCGCTCGTACTTCGGAGAGTGATCCGCGCTGAGCCGCCCCTTGCCGATGCCCTTCACGCGCCGACCAACTCCTCTTCGCGCGCCTGCAAGAACTCTTCCGGCTCGACGATGTGGCCGGCAATCGCCGACGCGGCGACGACGTAGGGCGACGCAAGATAAACTTTTCCGGGGCCGCTACGGCCGGGGAAGTTGCGGTTCTGCGCGCTCACCGTGACGGTCTCAGAGGTCTTCGACGCGCCCGGCCCCGCGTTGATGCACGCGCCGCACGAAGGGTCGATCAACTCTGCGCCCGCGCGCTCGAAAATCTCTATGTAGCCGCGTTCGCGCGCATACTGTTTGATCTTCTGCGAGCCGAATTGCAGATAGAGACGCACGCCCGGCGCGACGCGCCTGCCCTGCTCGACGGCGCGCGAGAGAACTGCCGCGTACATGTCCATGTCGGCCATCTTGCCGCCCGTACACGAGCCGCCGTAGGCCGCGTCAATGCGCACCTCTTCCGAGAGGTCTGCGATGTTGATGCCGTTGCGCGGGTCGCCCGGCGTCGCCACCATCGGGCGAATCTCGTCGAGTTTGATCTCGAACGTCGCGGCGTACTCGGCATCCGGGTCGCTCTTGAGGAAACCTTTGCGAATCTCTTCGGCGTCGAGTCCGCGCGAACGAACGAGATAGTCGAGCGTCACTTCGTCGGGTTCGATGATGCCGGTCGTGCCGCCGGCTTCGACGGCCATGTTCGTCAAAGTCGCGCGCTCGTCAATGGACATCTCCGCGAGTCCTTCGCCCGCGAACTCTAAGACTTGCCCGATCCCTTTGCCCTCTTTCATGTAATCGGTTGAGAGGATTTTGAGCATCACGTCTTTGGCCGATACGTCCGCGCGCCGTCTGCCACGGAGGACGAAGCGGACGGTCTCAGGCACTTTGATGCGGATGTCTTTCGTGTACCAGGCGTTCGCCATGTCGGTTGAACCGACGCCGAAGGCGAAGCAGCCGAGCACGCCCGCCATGCAGGTGTGCGAATCGGTGCCGATGACGAGTTGGCCGGGCAGCGCGATGTCTTCGACGACGGCGTTGTGGCAGATGGCTTCAGAGCCTTTCTCCTCCGTGCCGCTGTACAGTTTGATGCCCTGCTCGCCGGTGAAATTCTCCTGCGTCACGGCCAGCCCGTCGGCGCGTTCCAGCAATCCCATCTTCTTCTTGTCGTCCGACATGACGCGCCCGAGGAACGTCAGGTGATCGCGAAACGCATAGACGGACTCGGCCTCCGTCACACGCGCGTCGCGCCCGAGCGCTCCCTTGAAGAGCGACTCGGCCATCGGCGTAACGTACTCGTGCGAGAAGCGCACGTCGGCCACGGCAAAGAGCGCGTCGCCCGGCTTGACCGCCTCGACGCCCACTTCGCCGGCGCGCACGAACGCATGACGCGCGATGATCTTCTCGACGATGTTCATCGGGCGCGCCTTCGTTTCAATGGGGGGCGGCACGGTCTCGCCCGCGAGCCGCGCCTTGTTGTAGTTGAAGAGGCCGCCGTATTCGACAATCGCCTGCGAGATCGGATCGAGGCCGCGCGTAAACTCGGCGAGCGGAATTTCTTCGCCGCGCCGGATGCGTTCGATGAGGCCGAAGTCGGTCGAAGTCAGGAGACCTATGTTCTGTGAGTTCTGCCCGTAAATTTTTTCGATGGTGCGTGCGATGACGAGTTCCAGCCCGGCGGCGCGCTCGGCATAAGGCGCGGTTTCGCGCGACGAGCCGCAGCCTTTCGAGAGACCGGAGACGACCACCTTGAAGCCGCCCCGTTTCACTTCGTCCTTCTGCACGGCCGCCTCGCGCATCCCGACGTAGACATACTCGCCGAGCGTCTCGTCGTAGTAGAAACAGACCCAGCCGGGCGTGATCTCGTCGGTCGAGATGTTGTTCATCAAGGGGCGTTCAGGGTCGTAGGGCAAATCCTCGCCCGCTTCGAGTTGGCGGCGGATGAGCGTGGTGTCGTCGGTCAAAAACAGGATGCGCCCGTCGAACTTGATGCTACGGGGGCGCTTGGCAATCTTCTCAGCGGTCATGCTTACGGCTCCTCGGAAATTAGCGCGTGTGAAATGAGATGTTTCAGAAAGGAAGATTATAACCGATGGGCGCGAAAAAACTGAGATGGCAGGCGCTCCCGGCACAATGTGAGGGCAGCCGCGAGCCTGAATGCGTTCGCCGAACTTCGACGGTAATTAAGCGCACGTCCAAATAAATGAACTTAGCTATCCGCCGTTTCGTATTTTCTGAATAAGATACAAACACAGGTCTTAGATGAAAATGTCGAAGATCGAACAACTCGAAAAGACTCTGGCAATGACGGCAAACACATTTGTCATTGTCGGGATCATTGTCGCCGTTATTTCGCTCCACATGACCAGCGAATCCGAGAAGCGGCAGAACGCCATCACTGCGATCAGCACGACCAGATCGAGTGATTTTCTCAAAGCGTATACCAGATTAAAAACTGTCCACCAATCGCACGAAACTCAGGACGCCGTCAGCTTGATAGACGATCTCAACTTCGTGATGAACACTTATGACAACATAGCTTTGCTATACAGCAATCATTTAGCCGATAGATGTTTGATTAAAAACTCAACTTATCCGGCCATCAAAGAAATTTTGTCCATCTCCGGTGCGTTGTCCTATCCAAAGGAGTCGATAAAGAATTTGGAAAAGGTCTCGGCTCTGATGGAGAAGGAAGTTTGCGAATAGTGGAGGTCTTAACTCAGCGCCAGCTTTGAATGGAGGTTGCTCATGAGGAGAGTTTACTGGTTCTGTCTGTTCGTGTCCCTCGCCTTAGCAGTCACCACAACATTTAATGCCTCGTCTCAAGACGTACTCCCTTATAACCATAAGATGGAGAAGATCACAGTAGGTAGTAGTGTGATCGATGTGCGCCGCGAAGATATAGATAAGTGGCGGCGAAGGATTTCCAAACCGGCGCAGTCGTCTCCGGCGCGGCCGTCCGGTGGCTACGCTATCTCAACGGAAAGGGTGAAAGAACTCGCCGGAGAGTTTGGCTTGTTGGAAAGGACGCAGATCAATCCCGGTTTGGTCTTCATCGATCAGGACATCAAATACTGGCGTGACAGGAGACTGGATGAAGGTCGGCTGGGATTGGAGTTCGCCGCCAGAAAACTCATTTTAGAAACCTCGGAGAGACAGCGAGTAAAAATAGCCGATAGAGAGGTTCTTGCTAAAGCCGCACAGCAACTCATCCCCGTTCTCGAAAGGGCGAGGCAGGAGGAACTGGCGCGGATCATCACCTCCGCTATCTGTAAAGGCGATACCTCGGAACAGTTCACCCAACAAGCCTGGGAAGGATTGAACAGGGGAAATTTTGCCCTCGTCATGGCTTGCACCGACAGCTCCATCAAAAAGTGGTCTCGTCAGGCAGATACTCAACAGGCTAAAGCATCTGCGAGCGGTTGCAGCGAGACGCCTCAAGCCACAGACCTCAAACCCTTCTTCGCATCTAACTGGGCGCTCAGCGACATTGGAACCAGTTGGTTCATACAGGGGGAAGCCTTCTCCCGACAAGGGAAGTGGGCGGAGGCGAGAGAGGCGTACAAAACCGTGATTGACAGATATCCCTGTGCATTTGCATGGGACCCTAGAGGGTGGTTTTGGAGAGTTGCGGATGCCGCACAGGAAAAGTATGACGAAGTCCGCTTGAAGTAGAACAGAGATTCGGTGAGACGATCAGGGCTGAAGTGTTCAACTCGAAATTCCGAACGGATGGGACGTGATAACTGTGTCGTCCTGCGAGCGTTTGCGGCGACACCGAAGTTCCGCGTGTTGAGAGAGTCAAAGGGCGTGAATCGAGTCGTCGCGTCCCGTCGCGGCGCAGTCAACCTGCTGTCCGAGCACTCTAGCCTTAATGCCTGCCCGATTTCGGGAGACATCCTCAGACTTCTCCGGCAGAGGCGGGAGGCAATATCCCGCCTCTGCCGCGAAAGTTAAAACTCGCAGCCCATGGATTTCATAGATTGCCGCGCGGATTCGGTCGCTTGCTTGCAGGCTTGCGCCAGAGTCGCCTTGGTCTGCGGGTTGGCGGCGAGGTCGCGCCAGGACTTGCGCGTCTGCGCCAGAGTGGCCTCATGCTGCGCCCGCGCCGTCTCCGGGACTTTGCTGGAGACGCAGGTTTCGTACTTCGCGAGGTAATCGTCGCATTCGGGCACGCCGATCTTGTCTGCGACGCTGGCCGTGGAAGCAGGGGCGGTCGAGGCCGGGGTGGCGGTGTTCGTCGCGGCCTTGCCCGCGTTGTAGTTGCTGGCGGGTGCGTTGTTCGAGTTGGAAGATCCGCCGCAAGCGACCAACAGGAGCGCGCAAGAGATACAGAACCCCAATGTCATGAAGAGTCTTTTTCGCATTTGAGTTGTCCTTGGGAGTTCAGGCCGGCGGGGGTCGGCAATAACAGTGTCGTAAAGCATGGAAAAGCGCGTGCATGATACACAAAGAAGCCCGTCGGCTCTACAGCTTTTCTTCATCGCTTCCGCTTCCGCCCTCATCCCTTCCCTGTGCTAACATCCCCGCTCGACCTGCGGAACATGCCCTTATGACGCGCTTAACCCTTCGTGCTTGAAACGGCATCGCTTTTCCCATGACGCAACTGATCATCGCCGGACTCGTCCTGTTGTGCCTGCTCTCGGTGGGCGTCATCGCCTATCTCGCGCGCTCGCTCGCACATCTGCGGCGCACGCTGGAAGAGCGGGAGCGTCGCGAGTTGCGGCCGACGCCGGACGCGACGCCCGCACAGAACGCCGCGCAGATCGAAACGGCGCTTCAAGACGCAACCCAGACAGCGGCGACGCTGGAGACGGGTGAGACTTTGGAGACGACCCCGACGGGCGAGAGCGCAACGGTCACCGACATCTTCCCGCCGATTGGGGATGAAGGGGCTGCGGCCGAGCCTCCGGCCACAACGGCCGCGACGGGTGATGCGGGCGGCGCAAATGTGGTGGACGAGACGAATGTCTATTCGCTCGCCGCGGCGATGGACGCGCATTACCAGCAAACCTCGCGCCCCGTGGATTTGCGGCAGCACGAATATTTTCGCAGGGGCGTAGAGTTGTTGCGCGACGGAATCCATTCGACGCGCGATTTGATCGAGATCGGGCGCGGCTCGAACGTCGTCGTCGCCTGCATCGCGCTCGAAGCGTTGGCCGCACGCAGTAGCGATGCGCCGGACGCGGTTGAGCCGCTCCTCGCGCACATCAACGAGTTCTACTACTGGCCGGGCTACTACGCCCTGCGCGCCCTCGATGCACGCGCGGGCGACCGCCCCGTCCTCGTCCCGCTGCTGCTCGCCATCAAGGGCGCGTGGGGCGATTACACGCCGCTGCAATCGCTGCGTGAGTTCGTAGTGAGTCGCGCGGCGCGCGGCGAACGCGAGGCCACCTTCGGCGATGCGCTTCACACGCTCCCGACCGATCAGATCGAACTGCTCACGACCGTCTTTGATGATCTCAAGGATGTGCTCCCGGAGGGTTTGGTGAAAGAGTTCGAGGGCTGGAAAGAGGCGCGCGTTGACCTCGAATTTTTGCGCTCGTTCGGGCGCGTGTGGGCGTTCGACGCCGCGAACACCGCCGCCGCCGGAGACGCCGACGCGCCGGAAGGCGTGTTGATGCTCGAAGAGGTGCGCGAGCGCGTGTTGGAGATGGAGACGGCCATCAGGAAAGAGCCGCCGCGTTCGGTGTTGCTGGTGGGCGATTCGGGCGTCGGGAAGACGGCGCTCGTGCGCGTGCTAGCGCGTCGCCTGCAACGCGAGCGCTGGATCATTCTGGAAGCGTCGGCGGCGGACGTGATGGCCGGGCAGCAGTACATCGGCCAACTCGAAGGGCGTGTGCAGACGCTCGTGCGCGAAATCGGCGGCAAGCGCGTGCTGTGGGTCGTGCCGAATTTTCACGAACTCGTCTGGGCGGGTCGTCATCAATACAACCCTTCGGGCTTGCTCGACCTGTTGCTGCCACACGTCGAGAGCGGCGCGGTGAAACTGATCGGCGAAACCACCTCAGTGGCGTATGAGAAGTTGATGCAGATGCGCCCGAAGCTGCGCACTTCGCTGGAGACGTGCCGCGTCGGCGCGCTCGGCGACGCGGAGACGCTGGAAGTGGCGCGCCGCTGGGCGGTGGCGGCCGGGCCCCGGGCGGCGCAAGCCGCTGAGGGCCACGGCGACGCGACTCGCCA